>CAMOWQ010000072.1 GCA_946628495.1 uncultured Treponema sp.
AATACGGATTCATCTGTGCCTGAATCATAAGCTCTTCTCTAAGCTCATCAGAAATCGGAATAGGGATATCTCGTTCTTCACCATTCTTACAGCTTTTAAGTCCCATATATTTACACCAGGAACTTCCAACGTGGATACCGTCCGGCTGAATATCTTTTACACGAAGGGCAGCAATTTCTCCTGCACGCATACCTGTGTGCATAGCAACTCTGTTTGCAACTCTTGCAGCATCATTATCCCAGTAGTCGCCGTGGAAAAGATTTTCTGCTTCATCCATTGTCAGAATATGTCTTTCCTGAGATTTTGTTGTTTTTCTACGAAGACCTTCATAGCAGATGTTTTCAGTGTATCCTTCGTTGAAGGCCCATTTAAGAGGGATTGTAATTGAATCAATAATTCCGTTGATTGTCTTTGGGGCAAGAGTCTGAATTCTCTTTTCTGCCAGAACAGCTTTCAAATCATCCTTTGTGATTTCTCCAATGTACTTTCCTTTAAGGGCAGGGAGCCAGTAAAGGCGGACTCGGCTTTCACAGGTTTTGCAGTATGACATGGAAATGATTTTTCCGGTTTCTGCAGCCATTGATTTTACATAAGGAGATTCTTCGTAGTTCCAGAAGGTTTCAAGAATATCATCAATCAGGATGCTTTCTTTTGTCTTTGGACGGATAGCGGAGATGATGATTTTTCTGTCCTTAAGAATCTTGATGATTTTGCAGATATCTTCTTCTTCAAAATCATAAGTTTTTAGATTGTTGAATAAAGCAAGCTTGTCCATATTCAACTTGCTTTCGGATGGTTTTGCACTGTTGATTCGTTCAGGAATATTGCCGTTTACAAGCCATTCCATTGCAATCTTTTCTGCTTCTTTTCGATTGGAAGTACCAGTGCTTTTTTGAAAGGTTCGTCCTCCGTCGGGAAGGGCGAATTGAACGTAGATGTTTCCACCAGCTCGTTTGGTAGAAAAAGTAAAAGGCTTAGCCATAGAAAACCTCACTTAAGACCTTTTACAGCGGTTGCATAAAACCGTTGCATAAAATCAGTATGTTTTCTACGCCAAGCCTTACTAATTGGGATTGGTAGTAGCGCTAACTCTATATAACATATAGACTTAGCAGTATAGCGGGGGCAGGACTCGAACCTGCGGCCTCCGGGTTATGAGCCCGACGAGCTGCCAACTGCTCTACCCCGCGTCGTATTGTTTGGGTATTATAGGGAAATTGGGGGTAATTGTCAAGAAAATGTGTACAAAATATGGCAAAAAAATGCTTGAATTTTATGAAAAAATGCAAAAATCTGCTAAAGAATGCAAAGGTTCGGTATTAAAACGTATTATTGTTCATTGATTTGTAATGAAGTGTATTTTATGCGGCATTCTAGTACTGCAAGAAGAATTACTGGTATTGCAAACCATTGAAGATTGCCCTGCATTCCTGCAAAAAAATCATACAATCCGTGAAGTGCAATTGAAAATATCAAAATCGAAATCTTTTTGTTTTTCTGGCGAATGCTGTATAAAAATAATCCGTTAAGCCCTGCACAAGCGGTATGAAGTATGTCAGCGGTTATAATGCGAACAAAAATTTTTGAATAAAGCAACTGTGCTCCTTTTTCGTTTGCCATATTTAAATGTATAAAGAAATAAACAGAGGATTCAAAGCATGCAAGAGAAATTCCTGCCAGGCACGCAAGAAGAAAACATTGCAGTTTTGTATAGTTTTTATATGGCAGCGGAATAATGAATGCAGTTTTAAAAGCTTCTTCAATTAATCCATAAATAATAAATGCCTGCATTAATGAGGCAAGAACTGGTATTTGCGATAGAAATGGAAATCCTGGAACAAAATATTGTATCAGTGAAACTGGCAGAACTGTCAGCAGTCCAAGAAGGCACGCTATAACTAAATGTACGATTTTGATTTTAGAAGTAAAGATGACTATCAATAGAAATAAAATAAGAGGTATAAAACAGAGAATAAAGCCCATATCTACAGAATACAGCAAAGATGTAAGCTGTACAACTGTTTTATAATTTTGAAGTAATTACAATTCACGCGGATAATTAAAAATAGGTTTTATCCTTTTTGTTTTTAGTGATATAATCATTTTCATGGGATTAAGATCTATCGATTCAATTATTTTAGTCGGTTTTAAGCATTGTGGAAAATCAACTCTTGGTATGATGCTCGCAAAAGAGCTTGATGTTGAATTTTATGATATTGATTTGATAATGGAAAAAATGACGGGACTTTCTCAGCGTGAACTTTACGAAAAGAAAGGTGTTGCCGGATATATGCAGGTTGAAGAAGAAGTTTGTAAAAGACTTGCTGAAAATTTTGATGGAAAAAGAATTGTTATTGCGGCTGGTGCTGCACTTTGTGACAATATGCCTGCAATGAATTATCTTGCTGAAATTGGGGATTTTATATATTTAAAGCAGAATCTTGATGAATGTA
This sequence comes from uncultured Treponema sp., assembly GCA_946628495.1. Classification (GTDB taxonomy): domain Bacteria; phylum Spirochaetota; class Spirochaetia; order Treponematales; family Treponemataceae; genus Treponema_D. Next base: position 2,454 of record CAMOWQ010000072.1, read on the forward strand.
AAAAGAAAGTTGCTGACGCAATAAAAATGGATAAATTTGGAAAAGTTGCCGTTGCGCCTGCTTATGTTATGTCTAAAAATCCGAAGAATAAAAAAGAAGTAACAAAGATTATTGATGAAAAATTTGATGAAAGAAACAACCGTTATGAAAGCATGGCCAGCATAACGGTTTATTTGACTGATGGCACGAAAGAAGAGAACTTCAAGCTCATTCTGAATGAATTATAATTTGGAATAATAAATCAGAACGAGCTGTTTTTAGTTTCCGCATTCCCCGCAGCCACCGTCGCCACAACCACCGCATCCGCCGTCGCCGCCACAATCTCCACCACAGCCTCCGCAGTTTCCGCCGCATCCACCACAAGATGGAGGATTAAGTTCTTCTTCTGTTGGTTCACGGACTTCTACAACTTCGATATCAAAATGAAGTGTTTTTCCTGCAAGCTCATGGTTTCCATCTACACGGACATATTTATCAGTAACTTCCGTAACGGTTACAACCAATGCTCCCTGATTTGTCATTACCTGAAACTTCATTCCCGGTTCAACAGGTCCGTTTCCTTCAAATTGTTCAGGAGAAACATTCATAGCAAGGGCTTCGTTATATTCTCCGTAAGCATCTTTAGGCTGAATTACTGCTGTGAATTTATCCCCAGGTAATTTGCCTTCCAATTCTTTTTCAAGACCGGCAATAAGGTATCCGTTACCGTGCAGATATCCCAATGGTTTTGAACCGACAGATGAATCAAGAATATTTCCGTCATCATCTTTAAGTGTATAATGAATTGTAACCCATTTATCTTTAGAAATTGAAATCGTCATATTGCTTTGCGTTATCCTGTACTACTTCTGAAACTTCCGGGCATGCGTCTTTAATGTATCGTTCAACGCCCATTTTTAATGTCATCATTGCCATTGGACATCCTCCGCAGGCACCTGTAAGATTTAAATGAACTTTATTTTCGTCATCCAAACCAACGTATTCCATATCACCACCATCAGCCTGTAACTGAGGGCGGAACATTTCGATAGCTTCTTTGATTGTAGCTTCCATTTCAGCTCTATCTGCCATATTTTGCTGTCCTCCTGTGTAAGACCGCCTGGTAGACGGTCGGTGTTCTATAGAAAAGCGTTAAAAAAATTGCGCAGGCAATTTTTAGCTTGTCCTTTTATGTTCTTCATTCCAACTTTCAAAACTGATTATATCGGAATGAAAATCAGTCGTCTAGTTCCTCTATTTTACGGTTAAGTGCAATGATTTTTTTATGAAGATAATGATCTACTGCATTTTTTTCGAGGATGCCAAGCGGTTCGTTGTTTACGTCAACAATTGGAATTGCATCAATATCATATTCTTCAAAAAGTTTATAGGCATCTGGCAGTGTAGTAGACGGTTTACAGGTAATTACAGGTTTATCCATTACATCCATCGCGAGCATTGTTTCGGCAAACTCTCCAATCTGCATGATTTCTTTTAAATGTTCCAGCGAAATGATTCCTACCAGTGTTCCGTCAGTGCTGCTTTTTACAACATAATTCAAATTACTGTTCTGACTGAACGAATTAAGAATTTTATAAAGTCGTTCGGTTTCAGAGACAATAGCTGGACTTTCCGAATTACAGATGTGTTCATTGCCGATTGTTACGTCATTTACTCTTGTTGTTTTCTTTATGTCATCAACTGTGATGTTAAGACCGCATTCTCCAGCTTTTGTAACGCCTATTTTTACACAAACCGGGCCAACAAGCTGAACAATAAAAGTTGTTGCAGTGATGATAAGAAGAATTTGCGGGCCAATTGAATCAGAAAAATCGTTTCCAGCTGCAATCGAAAGTCCTATTGCAACGCCCGCTTGACTTAAAAGGCAGAGAGGCAGATATTTTTGAACGGATTTTGGCGCGTGTGTAAGCCATCCTCCAAAAGTAGCACCGATTGATTTTCCGATTGTACGTCCGGCAACATAAAGCAGGGCAATCAGCCCAAGAAAAGGAGTTATAATCCAGATGTTAAGTTTTGCGCCGACGAGTACAAAGAAAAGTACATAAACCGGCGGTGTAAATTTTGTTACAAGCGAAAAAACTGATTTTGTTTTTGCAGGTGCAAAGTTTATCATAAAAAAGCCAAGGCTCATTGCAGAAAGGATGTTGTCCAGATTAAGAATCTGACATACGCCGGTACAGAGAAAAAGTGAGCCGAGTGCAAAAGATAAAGTTCTGTCTTCATCATTTATAAGTTTGCGTGTAATTATGCTTAGTATGAATCCGAATATAGAACCGACTGCAATTGAACCGAAAATATCAATAAAAATATTAAGAAGCTGTCGTCCGAAGGAAAGTGCATGTCCTCCAATCATCGGGGTTACTATAGAAGATGCAATTGTGTAAAGAATAAGCGCAACGGCATCATCCATCGCAACTATACCGTAAATGGTTGTCGTTAAAGGTCCGCGGGTTCTGTATTCAGCAAGAACGTCTGTTGTGGCAGCTGGCGCGGTTGCAGAACAGATTGCGCCAAGAATAAGACCCATGGAAATTGCTTTAGTAGCGTCTCGGGTTGCAATAAAGACTGCAATTCCAACAAACAATCCTACAATAATTGCCGGCGTAATAGATTCAAAAAGAAGAATGCTTACAAACTGTTTGCCGTATTTTTTTATAGTCGCGATTTTTAATTCACCGCCAACTAGAAATCCAATCATTGAAAGTGCAACCGTGCTTATAGGATCAAGTGCCGTTATTACGTTAGGTTCAAGAATATGAAGACCTGAAGAGCCGATTAAAATTCCAATTACAATATAACCGACGACCTGCGGAATCTTTAATTTTTTAAAGAGCCATCCTCCTGCAGCTCCCATAAACATGATTATACCCAGCAAAAGAACAAATTGTGTGGCCTGAAGTTTTGTAAAATGCATTGCGGCCGGAAGAAGATTCGCGAACGGCGCGTTCATATAAAATCCTCGTATAAAAAATTTCTTACAAGATTTTTGTTATATAGTGTTCAGTATACCAATTTCTGTACTGTTTGTGCAAATAAGGTGCTGTCCGATAAATCCTGCTCATACAATAATTTATATATGACAGATGCTGAAACAAGCTTTCGACCGTATTCGCGGGTTTCGGCAAAAGGAATTGTTTCTAGAAAAAGGTCTCCAGGCATATTCTGCTTTTTCCCGAATTCTTTAATAGTTGTCTGTTGCCATCTGCGCACGCGCGAAATTCCTGCATTGTATGAAAAGAATGCTGTAAGTATGGAGTTGTTGCATCGTCTTATTAATTCAGAAAGATAGAGGCTTCCGAATTTTATGTTAGTTTCGGCATCTGTTAATGAATATTCCTGCATTTTAAGTTTGCGTGCAATATCACTTCCTGTAAATTCCATAAGTTGAGTTAATCCTACTGCACCTGCTGAACTTATAATATTAGGATCAAAAAAACTTTCGCTTCGTATAAGGGCATATAAAATTTCAGGTGAAACTCCATATAGTGAAGAACTTTTATCAACATAGTCTTTGAAATTCTGAGGATAAACTGCTTTTAAATCGTCAGATGACAACCGTTGTTCAGAAAGGTTTGCAGCTCGGGAAGCAATTCTAAGGCTTTGCGAATAATATGAATTATCATCGTCACCGCACCTTTGCAAAAATTTTGAAAGATACATTGAAGTTTCGTATGAAATTTTGTCTTTATATAATTTTAGCCATTCAGGATAGATTTTTTCGGGAAAACCAAAATATGCATATCCTTTTAGTAAATTTTCAGCTGCTGTGTCGGAATGATTTGTATGACTTGTTGCGTAAGCCTTTCGAATGGCCGGCGGATCTTTTAGAATTTCAAGCGTTTCTTTTGCGCTAAGATTTAAATGATATGCCGCCATTATTTTGTAATATTGATTTGTTCCGCTCTGACATGTACGTTCGAATGCCGCTTTTATATTATTCTGTAAGTCGTTTGATGTCGCATAGCCTTCCTGAAGAAGTCGTGCATAAACATAGGCAAATTTTGCAACTGTTTCGTCAGAAGCGTAGCCATCAATTTTTGTATAGACTGTGTAAAGAGAATTCCATTTTCCCGAAATAAGCAGAGTTGAAATAAGAGATTCGAAAAAATCATCAAAATACTCTGCATCTGACCATAAACGTGCATATTTATCTAGATTTGCAATTATTGAATCAACAGCGTAGCTCAATTTTGATGTAAGCAGATACCACAATGCATTGTCCACCGCCGACGGAGACGGAGCAGTTCGGATTGCATTTTCAAAACAGTCTGCGCTTTGATTTTTGTAAAATTCTGCTTTATCGTAAAGTCTGCCCGCATAAAACCAGAAATAAAATTCAGCTGGTGTCTGTTTGAATTCCTGAGCAAGATTAAAGGCTTTTTCGGCATTTTTGATGTAGTTTACATCTGAATAAAGAAAGGTTTTTCCAATGCTGGAGGCAATTAAAGGAAAAAAATCCTGTCTGGTTGTTTTCAAAAACTCTTTTAGATTATCTATTTGAGAAGAAGCGGATTTATAGTCTCTTTTGTAAACGTTTATTAAAAAACGGATTGTGTTGTATTCATTTGTTTGGCGTTCTTCTTCGTTTAAAGTATATTCATCGCGAAAAAACTGATAATGAGTTTCGGAAACAGGCTTTTTTGTAAACCATAGAAAAACTTCTTTGTTAAGATTTGGAGAAGCTGTTGCTTGCAGTGAATGAAGCCTAAGAAGAATGAGTTCGTTGCTTTCGTTTGAAAAATCAATCTGTTCTGTAAGATTTATGACTTCTTCATAATCTTTTACCGAATAAAATTCCTTGGCACAAATTAAAAGTGAATCTGAATCTGGAAATTTTTGCAAAAGACAGCGGCATGCCTTTGCTCTTTGTGAATAATCACCGATAGTTGTAAGAATTTCTGCACTTCGTCTTGCACAATAATATGAGCCTTTTCTGCGGCATTTTATAAAATATGCACGTGCCTGCTGTTCCTGATTATCCTGTAGTTTTTTTAAGCCAATGAAATAGTCAGTGTCGTTACCGAATTTTTTATTGGCCTTTGAAAGAGAATCGGCCGGGCAGCCTGTAAGAAAAAGCATTGCAGCCGAAAAAAAGAGAAGAACTTTTAAATAATGTGCTGTGTTTTTCAAACAGCCTCCGTTAGTTTTCTGGAAGATAAATTATTGTACCTGAAATAATCTGATCAGGATTCTTTATGCCGTTGTAACGTGCTATGAATTTATATTTCCATGGATTTTTATAGTATGCATTTGCAATATCCCAAAGAGTGTCGCCCCATTTGATTTTATATGTTGTAATTTTTGGTTCAGGTTTCTTTTCTGGAACCGGTTCAGGCGGAAGTTCTGGAATAACTTTTTCAGCCTCTTCAATTACGACAATTTCATCTTCTACGGCAACAGGTATTGGTTCTGGTTCTTTTTCAGCAGGAGTTGCAATAGGTTCTTGCGTTTTAGCAGATGATTTTTCAGTTTGAATTATAGAATTTGATTCTTCTGATTTATCATTTTCTGCAGTAATTTCAATTGCAGTTTTATTGTCTGTTTCTTCGGAATTCTTTTTAAGCAGGTTGAATTTTGAAGGAATGACGAGCAGTATAAAAAGTGTAGCAATCACACAGATAACTGCACAGACTACGCAAATAATTACAGGGATTTTTGTTTTGTTTTTTTGATTTTCGGTTTGGTCTCCAGACTGTCCAAGTGCAGTTTCCTTGTCGTATAGGCCTGTAAAGCTGATACCTTGATTTCCAGTCTGTGCTTTTTCAGTACCGATGTTGTTCCAATCGTCATCGCTGCTGTCACCGAAAATATCATCATTTGAATCATCTTGAATTCCGGAATTATCCTCTCCAAAATTATCGAGGTCATTCGTGCTGAATAAATCGGTTTCTGGTTCGTTCCCGAAACTGTCATCAGCAGGGAAGTCTGGAATATCATCCAAACCTGTCGTGTCTGAAGCAGTATCGTCCGTGCCGAAGATGTCGTTATTGTCAGCGGTAACTGTTTCGTCTGTAGCCGGCATGTCATCAAGTGAATCTAATCCGTCTGTACCGAAAATGTCGTTGTTGTCATCAGCAGTAGGTGTTGAATCCAAATCGTTTGTTGCGAAGATATCGTTGTTGTCATCAGCAGTAGGTGTAGAATCCAGGTCGTTTGTGGCGAAGATATCGTTATCATCAGCGATTGTTGTTGAATCTAAGTTATCAGTTGCGAAAACGTTGTTATCGTCAGGTGTTGTTGTGTCTAAGTCGTTGGTTCCAAAGATGTCGTCACTGCTATCAGCTGTTATAGTGTCATCAGCAGGGAAGTCTGGAATATCATCCAAACCTGTCGTGTCTGAAGCAGTATCGTCCGTGCCGAAGATGTCGTTATTGTCAGCGGTAACTGTTTCGTCTGTAGCCGGCATGTCATCAAGTGAATCTAATCCGTCCGTGCCGAAGATATCGTTGTTGTCATCAGCAGTAGGTGTAGAATCCAAGTCGTTTGTTGCGAAGATATCGTTGTTGTCATCAGCAGTTGGTGTAGAATCCAAATCGTTTGTGGCAAAAATATCGTTATCGTCAGGTGTTGTTGTGTCTAAGTCGTTGGTTCCAAAGATGTCGTCGCTGCTGTCAGCTGTTATAGTGTCATCAGTTGTGTCAGGAATGTCTGTGTTAAGAATATCGTTGTCATCTACAGTTTTTAATGGCTCGTCATCCATAGGCTGTTTATCCTCATTTTGTTCCTGCATTCCGTTAATGCTCATTGCTGCTGCCAAAAGACCTGCGCCTGTTGCAATGTTTGGGGTCGGTTCTTCAATTGTGTAGGAATCAGGAGTGATACGTTCTTCTTCTGTACGCGAAACTAAAGTTATTGTTGTTTTGCTTTGTGCTCCGGTTTCAGAATCCACTATTTTTGCAAAAAGATTATTGTCATCATCGAGGGAAACTGTAAATGAAATGTCTGGTTCTCCGTTAGGATGAGCCTTCAGATTGTCAATTTGCAGGGTATCTACATATTCCGCATCGTCTATGGAGCATGTTTCGGAACGGTACATATCTACCATTATACGTGTCTGATTGTTGTGTGCGGTAGTTAAATCGAGCTGTTTTTCTTCTCTCGTACCTTCTTCAAGAACAGGATAGAATGAACCATCTGCAAGTTTAATTCCAATCGTTTTCATATAAGAATTCCTTTCCCCATGCACCCGCTGTATTTAGTTAATGGTAAACGTCTTGAATAGACTTGTCAACGGGAAGAGCGAAAACCTTTTAAAAAACACAAAAAAAATCCGCCGGATTTTTATACCGACGGATTGCATATAAAGTTATTTGTTTGTTTTGTATGATTTAGATGTTTGTAATCCAGCCTGCAATTGCCGAACCCCAGCCTACAATAATCATATAAAAACCTATGTATGCGTGCTTTAAGAAGCCTTTTCCAGCAGCTTTGTTTAATGTTTTTGTAAGTCCGTTACCGTTTCCGTTGCCAGAAAAATTAATGATAAGGATTATTCCGCCTATAATGCTAACTATCAATGCAATGCACATAAGAAGCTTGCTTTGTGGAATCGAAATCTTTAAAAAAGCAAGAACTGCAAGCAGAAGTCCGACACAAGCTCCTATAAAAATTAAAAGTCCGGCCGTTGTCATTAATCCGCCGTTCTTACTTAAAAAACTGAATCCGTTTGATGTGCTTCCAAAAAGCTTTCCTTTGAACATTGGACAGCAGAAACCAATTACAGCTAGAGCCATACCTAACAGATATAAATAACTCACTGAATTCTTAGATTTTTTTCCCATTGAAAACTCCTAAATTAGTATTTTCTGTAATTATAACATGAATTTATTAAATGAACAGAGTTTTCGTATCTTTACATAAAAGTTGAACTGCACGTCGACCTGTATAAACTGCAATTGGAAGTCCACCTGGCATAATGATTCTCTGTCCTGCAAAATATAAGCCCTTAATGCCTTTTACGGTTTGCGGATAATCATTCTGTTTGCCTGTTGTCTGCCAGCAGCTCATCCAGGAACCCTGATAGCTTGAACAGTATCTTTCGTATGTGCATGGTGTTGCGACATCAATTGCTTCAATATTATCTTTAAGTTCAGGAATGAATTCAGATAATGTTTCTATAAATGCTTGTGCAAGTTCATTTTTCTTCTGTTTATATGAACCGTCTGCCTTTGCTTTTGACCAATAATCATAGCTGTCGCCAAGAAGCAGACAGGTGAGTGAAGTGCATCCTTCTGGAGCATGGTCCTTGTATTTTGCATAATTGTTTACACGCAGTTCAAAGTATTCTGTGCCTGCTGCATTTAACGGTTTTTTAAGTGGAAATACGCAGCAATATGGAAGATGAGATAAATCCGCTTTTACGCCAAGACATATAAACATATTCTGTTCGGTAACAACTTCCTGCCTCATTTTGTTAATCCAAGGTGTATCCAAAGGTTTTTCAAAAAGTTTGTCTGCTGCGTTTCTTAAATCTTGAGTTACGATTACCGCATCGCATTCAATAAAGCTTTTTTCGTGCTGTGCATTTTCTATATGAACGCCTTTTGTTACACCGTTTTCAATTGCAATTTGTTTTGCGCAGGTTCTGTACTGAATTTTTCCGCCGTTTTCAAGATATGTGTCCAGCATGTTCTGTGCCAGTCGTATTGAACCACCGTCTGGATATCCGCAGTCGCCGCTTGCAAACGAACCGAGTGTGTATACAAAAGAAATTGCGTTGTATCTGTAACCGATGGCGCACATTAAAAGATGCCTTATGTTTTCGTTTTTAAACTGATTAACATAATCGATGTAAGACATTTTCTGCAAAGGTCCGTATCGTAAACCTGCAGGTGCCATTTTTAGAAGTTCAATTAAAGAAGGATGTGTGTGATGCTTTGCTTTTATTCCGCGAACATCATTAATAGGAAGATGAACGTTTTTGAAATATGAAATGTCGCGGCAAAGACGGTTAATCATCTTTTTATCTTCCGGGGCATATTCCAAAAAATGTGCCTTTAATTTTTTTACGTCACGATAAAGACAGAGCTTTTTATCACCGTCAATTAATGTGTAATAAGGGTCACGGTTTTCTATAGGATTATTATCTTTTAAGGCTCCTGTTTCATGCCAGATTCTGTTAAGTTCCAAAGCAGGATTTGAACCTGTAAGCCAATGCATTCCGCCTTCAAAAAAATAACCTTTGCGACTCCAGCTTGTGGAAAGTCCTCCAAAAGTATTGTGCTGTTCAAGAATTGTAACGTCAAATCCAGAACGTGCGGCATATACTCCTGCCGAAAGCCCAGATACACCAGCTCCAACTATAATGAGCTTTTTGTTTGAGTTTTTTTGTGATTCCATAAAATAATCCGTGAGTAAATATTAATATCCGTCTGACATTTCCCTGTTTGCATCTTTTTTACAAAGATCATCATATACAAGGCTTCGTTTTCGCAAATCTTCTTTAAGTTCTTTAGGGAACGGCATGTTACGCCAGAAAATACCGCGTACTTCTTTAGGCAGTTTCTGAATACCTGTCGATTCTTTTGTCATCCAAAGAATATAATCATTAATAAAGAACTGCTTAATGTCACCTTTTAATTTTTGTGATTCAGTATACTGATAGTACTGACCGGTAAGACCTTCTTCCATCCAATAATAAGATGCTTTTTCCTTAGCAACCTGCCATCTTAAATCTGC
>CAMOWQ010000073.1 GCA_946628495.1 uncultured Treponema sp.
ATAATATAAATTCATTTAATTTTGTTTCAATAAATTTAATAATTTAATAGGAGGGATAAGTAAATGAAGAAAAATAGTTTCTTAAAAGTATTGCTAGGAATGTATTTATTAGTAGTAATTCTTTCTTGGATTATTCCAGCAGGAAGTTATACTAATGGTACATATGCTTCAGCTGGTGTTGCAGCAGTTGGTGTTGTTAATTTATTTAGATTACCAATAATGACTTTGCAAACATTTATTCAATATACTTTAGTATTCTTAAGTATTGGTCTTGTATATGGCGTACTTAATAAGACTGGAGTATATGATAATATCTGTAAAGGTATTGCACGCTATGCTGAACGCGGAAACGTTCGTTTGGGTGGAATTATCTGTAACAGCCGTAATGTTGACCGGGAACTTGATCTTCTCCGTGCATTTACAAAAGAGCTTAATACACAGCTTATTTATTTTGTTCCTAGAAACAATATCGTTCAGCAGGCAGAAATCCGCAAGAAGACTGTAATTGAATATGCTCCTGACAGTTCTCAGGCTCAGGTTTACCGTAATCTTGCACAGGCAATCGATGAGAATACAACCTTTACGATTCCAACACCGATTACACAGGAAAGACTTGAAGAAATTCTTATTGAAAACGGAATGATGGAGCCAGAGGCAAACTATTCAATCTAAGTTTATGTTGTTGAAGATGCTGCGGTGAAATAAAAATTACCACACATTTTCGACAATAAATCTTTTTAAGGTTTATGACTCTTCAACAGATAAAATATATTCTTGGCGTTGCGGATTCTCCATCGCTAAATAGGGCTGCGGAAAAATTATATGTTTCGCAGCCCTCTCTTTCGGCTTCCGTGCATGATGCGGAAGAGGAACTCGGTTTTAAGATTTTTAATCGTACCGCGCGAGGTGTAAGGCCGACAGAAAGGGGCGGGGAGTTTATCCGCGATGCCAGGGATTTGTATTCACAATACGAAACACTTCTCAAAAAATATACGGCACCGCAGAATAAAATGTTTTCAGTTTCTGGCCTTTACTATGCATTCGCCCGCAAGGCATTCGTAGAAATCATAAGGGAATTTTCCGGAAGTGATTATGATTTTGCATTCTGCGAAAAGACTGCTTCTCTTGTAATTGATGATGTTGCCTCAGGAAAAAGCGGAATAGGTATTCTGTATCTGAGCGAATCCAACCGTGAATCAATCTTAAAGAGCATGCAGGCAAACAGTATTGATTTTAATCATCTTACCGAATGCAATGCTTTTGTATATCTTCATAAAACTCATCCGCTTGCAGAAAAGGAATCAATCTCGCTTGAAGAACTTGTGGATTACCGCTTTGTAACTTTTGATACAGATGATGTAAAATCTTTTTTCTCTGAAGAAATAATTGCCCGCTACGGTCTGGATAAGGCTATAACTGTTGCAGACAGGGCTACGGAACTGAATCTTATTAAAAATCTTAACGGTTATACCTTCCTTTCGGGAGTTTACGGTGAAGAAACAAATGATGAATTTGTCCTTATCCCGCTTAAAAATCTTAATGACGGACTCAGTCATAGTTTTGAACTTGGTTATATCACAAAAAAAGGTGTTGAAATGGATGATATAAGCCTTTCTTACATTGATGCCGTACGACGTATTTTAAAGATTGCAGGTTTTTCCTGCTGAAATTTACCCGTAAAAATCCTTTCATTATAAAAAAAATCTATTGCTCCAATTAAAAAAAAGTATTAGTCAACTTTTCTAAAAAATTGTATACCTACTACATTACTAGGTAGTAGAGGTGAGCAATGGAAAATGAGAATCCTGTAATAGAGATTGAAAATCTTTGTCTTTCTTATGAATCCGAAAATTCGACTTACGAAGCCTTAAAGGATATCAACCTTACGATAAAGCGAGGTGAATTTATCTGTATCGTCGGTTCTTCAGGTTGCGGAAAAAGTACTCTTCTTTCTGTTCTTGAAGGATTGAATAAGGCTACCAGCGGAAAGGTAAAAATTAACGGAAAGGAAATTCAGGGGGCAGGTGTAGAGCGTGCAGTGGTATTTCAAAGTTATTCGCTGTTTCCGTGGATGACAGCCTTGCAGAATGTCGCTTTTGCTGTTTACGAAACATGTAAAAAACGCGGAGAAAAAATCTCCAGAAAAAGGGCTTCTGAAACTGCACAGACATTTTTGAAAAGAGTGGAATTGAACGGATTTGAAAACAAGCTTCCGGGTGAACTTTCCGGCGGTATGCAGCAGCGTGTTGCGATTGCCCGTGCAATGGCGTGTGATCCTGAAATTCTTCTTATGGACGAACCTTTTGGTGCTCTGGATGCTAAAATCCGTGAAAATTTACAGAACCTGCTTTTAAAAATGTGGCGTGAAGATGAAAAGAAAAAGACGATTGTTTTTGTTACGCACGATTTGAACGAGGCAGAACTTCTTGCAGACAGAATTGTCTTTATGATTCCAAAATTTATTTATGCGGTTATTGATGATAAGCTTCCGCGTCCTAGAAATTATCCTTCAATTCAGGAAAGCAGGGAATACAAGGAACTTTATCAGAAACTTGTAAAGTATTTTTACAATGAAACTACAGAACTTATTGACGGCGAAGGAGCAGGATTATGAAAAAGTTTATTTATAAATATGTTTTGAATCTTGGAAATCTGTTTTTTATACTTACCCTTTTAAGTTTTCTTTTGCCAAGCAGATATGCAGCAGAAATGAGGATGGGATTAAAAAGTCCTCTCGTATTTGCAGTTGTACTCGTCCTGATTGAAGCTGGTTTTATTATTCAGCTTGCATCTTCGAGAAAAGAGCGTGCAGTTAAAGATATTACGGCAACTGTAAATCTTTTTCTGCTGGTATGGGAAGTTACAGTTTCAAAAGCAAATCTTCTTCCTTACATTTTTATTCCTGCTCCGGAAAATGTATTTGAAATTTTCTTTTCGGATTGGAAGACTATTTTATCAGGCTTTTTAAGTTCAATGGAACTGATTCTTGTCGGTTTGTTTTTTGCAGTTCTTTTGTCTGTAGTACTCGGAACGCTTGTGGGTTACAACAAAAGGCTTACAAATGCGGTTTATCCGATTGCAAAGGCACTCTCAACTGTTCCGGCATTGATTTATACGCCTTACATCGTTCTTATCATGCCGACTTTTAAGCTTGCATCCCTTACTGTAATTTTTCTTAGTATTTTCTGGGGAAGCTTTATGGGCTCAATAAATAATACGGCGTTTGTAGAAAAAAGAATTATCAATGCGGCAAAAGTTCTGAACCTTTCGACACCGACAATTCTTTTCAAAATCATCATTCCTTTCAATCTGCCACGCATCATAAATGCGCTGCCAATCCATCTTTCAACGGCACTTATGACGCTTACGGTTGCAGAAATGCTTGGAGCAGATAAGGGTATGGGCTACTACGTGCGTGTTTCACTTAATTATGCAAACTACACAAAGGCAATCGCTGGAATCATATTCATCGGCCTTGTAGTAACCATATTAAACGTCTTGATTCAACTGGCAAAAAAACACCTTGTAAGGTGGAATTATTAATAAAAACAGGTGGTATGGCTAAAAAATGCATTCGCATTTTTCTTTACGCCTTGCTATAAAACACCGACCGCCTGTCGGGCGGTCTTACACAGGAGTAATTTTATGAAGAGCAGAAAACAATTTATCAGAAACACTTTGATTTTTGTTTGTTTTGGGGTTGCATTAACAGGATGCAGGGGAAAAAAGAAAACAGATGATGACTATCTTTCCTTTAATATCGCCGTTACTGCAAATAAGGTTGTTAATCCATTGATACAGATTGCACAGGAAAAAGGCTATTTCGAGGCCTATCATTTTAAGCCGAATTATACAACGCTTGAAATGATTGGGACTCCGGAAGCTCTTGTTGCCGGAAAACTTGATGCGGCTTATGAACAGATTATTCCACCAATCAGTTACGGTGCACAGGGAGCAGACCTCAAGATTTTTGCTGGAACTCAGTCTGGAGGAATGGAAGTTGTTGCACGCAAAAAAGAAGCTGAATTTTTACGCAATCCTGCAAACTGGAAAGGCAAGACTATCGGCGTAATTCATCTTTCAACTGCAGAAATGGTTTCAAAGGCTGCCTTAGGAGAACGCTACGGATATAAGGCAGGAGAGGACATCAATTTCAGAATCATAGACGGATATCCTGCAATTTCTTCTGCTGTTGCAAAAGGCACTCTTGATATTGGTCTGATTGCCTCAAATTATCTTGAAGCTGCTGAATCAATCGGCCTTGAGCTTGTATTCCATCTTACAGAACTTCAGAAAGATTATGTTTGCTGCCGTCAGTATGCATACGGTCCTTCATTCGACAACAACGGCGAAGCTTACAAGGCATACTTAAAAGGACAGATCCGTGCTTACAAAGATTATCTGCTGAATCCTGAAGAATCAATACAAAGTCTTGCACGTCTTACAGGCGAAGACATTGATTATATAAGGCGCTATATCTACGAAACAGATTCAAACGGCGACCGTTCATATAATCCTGATCCGAATTATAACGGTGTACTTTCGATATATGAAATTCTTACCAACTGGAACTATATAGAATCTCATACACCGCTTTGTGATTTCTTTAATATAAACATTTATGCAGATGCACTTACTGAAATAATCAGGGAGTTCCCGGACGAGACTTTTTATAAAAACATGTGGACTTACTTTGTTAGGAATAATGATAAATTCCCGGGCTTTGATTATAAGGAACTGTAAGGAATAAAAAATTGGAGGTAAAAAATGGCAATTGATATTGTTAAATCAGAAGTTGAAACAAGAGACAACAGGCTTGGTGCAGTTCTGGCATATCATGGAAAGGCAAGTACTTTGCAGAAAGATTCCAGCAAAAGGGCAGTAAAGGATGATGAACGAATCTATTCACAGTGCAGCGACTGTTCTCAGGGATGTGCGGAAGTTCTTTCATATATGATCCGTGATGCTGCGATTGTAGTTCATTCACCTTTAGGATGCCTTTCGCCGGTTTCCATCTATGAACGTGTTCAGGCATCCAGCAAGGTGCGCGGAATTGAACCGCCGAAAATTCAGGTTATTTCTACAAATATCGGCATAGATTCAACAGTATATGGCGGTGTAGACATACTCAAAGCCGGCGTATACGAAGCTTATGAAAGATTTCATCCAAAGGCAATTTTGATTCATTCTTCCTGTGCAGCCGGAATTATCGGAGATGATATTGAAAGTGTTGTTGATGAGACAGAAGACGAACTTGGAATTCCAGTCGTACCGATTTACTGCGAAGGCTTTAAATCAAAGACATGGACATCGGGTTTTGATGCAGTTTTCCACGGAATCCTGCGAAAAATTGTAAAGAAACCGCAGAAAAAACAGGAAGATCTCGTAAATATCATCAACTTTGCAGGACAGGATTCTTATACCGAACTGTTCAAACGAATCAATCTCCGGCCAAACCTGATTGTTCCGAATTCAAGCGTTGAGCAGCTTTCGTTAATGTCAGAAGCAGCATGTACGATTTCAATCTGTGAATCACTTGGAACTTACGGAGCCGCAGCCCTTGAACAGAATTACGGAGTTCCTCAGCTTAAAGTTTCTTCTCCATACGGAATTGAATGGACCGACCGATGGTTCAGGGAACTTGCAAAGCTTACAAACAGAACGGAACTTGCTGAAAAACTCATTAAAGAAGAAAATGAAAGAATCAAGCCGATTATCGAAGGTTATAAAAAGGTTCTTGCTGGAAAAAGGGCTTACATTTATTCTGGAGATTCTTTTGCCCACTATCTTACAAACATGGTAAAGGAATACGGCATGGAAGTTGTTGGAATTACAACGCTTCATCATGACCAGACAACCGATACTAAAAATCCTGGACTTGATACATTGGGAGAAATGATTAAATCAGTCGGCGATGTAGAAAGATTTTCTGTATGTAATAAACAGCCTTTCATCATGTACAAGATTTTTACGGAATTAAAACCGGATATTCTTATTACGCGTCATGATTCAATTGCAACAATCGGAACAAAGCTTGGAATTCCTTCAATCCGTGCAAATGATATTAATGTCCTCAGCTGTTACGACGGTTCTGTAAATCTGGGTGCAAGAATCATAGATGCCTTGAATTCAAACAAATTCTTTAAGACTATTTCCGAACATGTAAAATTCCCTTACAGTTCGTGGTGGATTAATCAGGATGACCCATTCTATTTTGATAAAAAAGAGGAAACAAAATGAGCAAATTAATTGAACAACCAAGATTTTCGTGTGCTCTTGCAGCACAGACAACAGTACTTGCAATTCCAAGGGTATTGCCGATTGTACATGCAGGCCCGGGATGTGCTTCAAAAACTTTCCTTACGCTTTCACAATGCTGCGGAAATCAGGGAGAAGGTTTTGGCGGCGGCGGTCAGATTTCAAGTACAAATACAGGACAGAAAGAAGTTGTTTTCGGTGGTGAAAATAAACTCCGTACCCTTACAGAAAATGCCTTTAAGGTTCTTGATGCAGATCTTTTCGTGCTTCTTTCAGGCTGTACCTCTGGAATTATCGGAGACGACATTCTTTCAGTAGCAAATGAATTTCGTGAACAGGGCAAACCAGTTGTTGCAGCTGAAACCTCAGGATTTAAGGGCAACAATTACTATGGGCATGAGCTTATCGTTAATTCGATAATCGAACAGTTTGTAGGTGACGTTACCCCGAAAGTTCAGAAAGGACTTGTAAATGTATTTGCCGTTGTGCCGAATCAGGATCCGTTCTGGCGCGGAGATTTAGAGGAAATAAAACGAATACTTACGGCAGCTGGCCTTACAGTAAACATTCTGTTCGGTTATGAAAGTGCCGGCGTTTTCGAATGGAAAAATATCCCTAATGCTGAATTCAACATACTTATTTCGCCATGGGTAGGTTTGAAGACAGTAGAGCTTTTAAAGAAAAAATATGGTACTCCTTTTTTCCATTTCCCTTATCTTCCTGTCGGAGGAAAAGCAACAGGCCTCTTTCTTAAAAAACTTGCAGCTTTTGCAGATCTTAAGCTCGAAAAAATCAGTTCCGTCATCAGGCGTGAAGAGGATAAGTTCTACGAATACATTGTCGGACTTGCTGATTTTATTTCTGATTTCAGAAGCAATATTCCGAATGATTTGTATGTTGTTGCAGATTCTGAATATGCACTCGGCGTTACAGATTATCTTGTAAACGAGCTTGGACTTCAGCCAAAGGCAATCATTATTGATGATGAACCTCCTACTGAAACAATAAAAGACAACATCAAAAAAATTGCAGAAAGCATCGGTAAAAATGTTGCAGACGTGCTCTATTTTGAAAGCGATGGTGGAAAAATCCAGAAAAAGCTTATCGAAACAATCGGAAACTCAAAAAAAGCCGTTGTTTTTGGAAGTACCTGGGAAAAAATCGTAACGGAAAAAAACAACAATATGCTCATGCATCTTAGTCTGCCTGTTGTTGATGATGTAATCCTGAACAAAAGCTATGCCGGCTACACCGGTGGACTCAGGCTTACTGAAGATTTGTATTCAGGCATCTTCAAACGCGGCACAATCGATAAAAACGTTCAGGTTCTGTAATGTTCTGTAAAACAGTTTTTATGATGTAAAAAAAGAGGTTAAGAATATGTCATATAAAATAGCACTGGCAAGTTCCGACGGACAGACAATAGACCTGCATTTTGGAGAAATAACAAAAGTATCTGTATATGAAGTAAAGGAAGAAGACGGAAGTTTTTCATTTATAGAAGACAGAAAAATTGAATATACTCCGGATCCTGATGCTCAAAGCTGCGAAGGCGGCTGTTCATGCGGCAAAGGCTTTTCGGAAAAAGTTGCTCAATCAGTTAAAGACTGCACATATTTTCTTGTAGCAAAAATCGGTAACCGCCCCTCCCGAATGTTACAGGAAAATAACGTAAACTGCATTGAAGCTCCTTATTCAATAAGTCAGGCCGTAGAAAAACTCAACCGTTATTATGTACTGCATAAAAAGCGGGAAGAGCACGTTTTCTGATGGAGTCTTGCAAAATAATATTTTAATAACCTATTGACATAGTAGGTATAATGATATATGTTATACCTACTATACAACTAGGTTTATAAAAAGCAGCAACGGGAGGCAATTATGGCTTTGGACGAACAGACGATTTACCGCGAGCATCCGTGTTTTGGACCGCACAAACATAATAAAGGACGCATTCATCTTCCTGTTTCACCGGGCTGTAACATAGAATGCCGTTTCTGCGACAGAAAGATTAACGAAACCGAAAACCGCCCTGGCGTTACAAGTACCGTAATAAAACCTGTGGAAGCGTGCAGTTATATCAAAAGTGCATTGGAAAAATGCCCCGAAATCAGCGTTGTCGGCATTGCAGGTCCCGGAGATACACTTGCAACCAATTTTGCACTTGATACATTCCGTCTTGTAAAAAAAGAATTTCCGCATCTCATACGCTGCATGAGTACAAACGGGCTTCTTCTGCCGGAAAAAGCTGATGAACTTATAGAAGTAGGAATAGATACCCTTACGGTTACTGTAAACGCAGTTGATCCTGAAATAGAGGCAAAATTAAACAACCGCATCATCTATCATGGAAAAATTTATACCGGTGTAGAAGCTGCAAAAATCCTTATAACAAACCAGATTGAAGGAATAAAGAAAGTTGCAGATTCAGGAATGCTTATAAAAGTTAATACAGTACTTTGTCCTGGAATTAACGACCAGCATATCGAAGAAATTGCCTATACGGTAAAAGAGGCTGGTGCACATATTTACAATATAATTCCGCTGATTCCGCAGAACGAACTTAAAGAGCTGCCGGCTCCAACTTTTAATCAGCTAGATGAAGCACGCAAGGCAGCATATCCTTACATCAATATTTTTACACATTGTGCGCATTGCCGTGCAGATGCAGTAGGCGTTCCGGGAGATTTCGATGTTGGTGCTGAAATTTTTAAGGGTCGTGTCGCAAAACAGGAAACATTTTCACACGGATAAGCTTAAAAAAACGAAAGTAAGGGCGTTACCCGCATAAGGCGGGTCGGGCGTTACACACTTCGCTGACGCTCACCGTCCTCACTTCGTTGCGGTCGGCTGCTTCGCAGGTGTTACATGCCCTAACGCAGTAAAAAAATCTAAAAATAATCATAAAACCTATTGAATAAGTAGGTAAAAAGTTATAGTATATACCTAGTAGAGTAATAGGTTATATATATAAATAAAACGAACAGAGAGGTGAATATGTCAGAAAAATATAAGGTTGCAGTTGCAACAAGTGACGGAATTACAGTTGATTCACATTTCGGACATGTTTCCAGTTTTTCGATTTTTGAGGTTGACGAAGAAACAGGTATTGCACAGGACATCGGACAGAGAGATGTTACGGCAGCGTGTTCAGGCGGACAGTGCGGTGGTTCCGTTGAATCACAGAATGCTGCAAAAACTTCGGGATGCGGCGGACATAATGGAGCTGGCAGTGCAGGCGAGCCTTCACCAATGGAACAGATTGCAAAAGCCTTAAGCGATGTAGATTACGTGCTTGTTGCAAGAATCGGACCTCATGCAATAAGGGCACTTGCAAAATATGAAGTAACTGCTTACGACATCGTACTTCCAATAGACGAGGCAATTAAAAAAATAAACGATTTTAGAAAAAAGATTAGGGAAAGAAAACATATATAAACAGGGGTACAAAATGGCGAAAATTCTTGATCAGCCGCGATACAAATGTGCGCTGGCTGCAATGCAGACTGTTCAGTCTATTACAGGTGCAATTCCTGTCCTTCATTCAGGACCGGGTTGTGCTGCAAAACTGAACGATAATAACGGAACAAGCGGTCGGTACAGTCCGAACATTTTTCCGTGTACATCAATCAGCGAAAAGGAAGTTGTTTTCGGCGGTACAGAAAAACTTCGTTCCACAATTCACAATGCGCTTCGTGTCATTGATGCAGATTTGTTTGTAGTGCTTTCGGGCTGTACAGGCGAAATCATTGGAGACGATATTCAGGAAGTAGCACAGGAATTCGAAGATGAAGAAAAGCCTGTAATCTGGGCAAAAACACCGGGTTTTAAGGGAAACAACTATGTTGGTCACGACTGGATTTTAAAGTCAATTTTCGAACAATTTTTGAACCGTCCGGAAATACGCGACGAACGGGAAGAACAGGCACTTGAATCAGGTTCAAGTAAAATTAAAGGTCTTGTAAATATTTTTGCAGGTCCTCCGCAGCAGGATCCGTACTGGCTTGGAAATCTCCGCGAAATAGAAAATCTTATTTCATCAATCGGACTTACACCTAATACGCTTTTTGGTTTTGGCCGTGGAATAGAAAACATCAAAAAGGCTGCCCGTGCAGAATTTACAATTCTGATTTCACCTTGGGTTGGTCTTGAAAGTGCAAAATATCTCGAAACGAAATTTAAGATTCCGCTTCTGCATTATCCGATTCTTCCTATCGGTGCAACAGAAACAACTAAATTCCTTCGTGCAGTTCAGGAATTTACTGGCGCAGACAAGGAGCTTGTAGAACGGGTAATAAACGAAAAAGAAGCTGAATTCTACTATTATATTGAACGTTTTGCAGACACTCTTCTTGAAACACGTATTCTTGGAAAGCGCTTTACTGTTGTAAGCGACAGTCAGTACACAACGGCAGTTACAAAATTCCTTGTTAATGACATGGGCTTGTTCCCAGAAAAGGTATTCATTACAGATGATGCCCCTGAAGCATTCCGTACACAGATTGCAAACGAAATTTCAAATCTAAACTATGGAATTCAGGCTCAGGTTCAGTTTACTACAGACGGGCATGATATTCATGAGCAGATTGAAAAAACTGATTTTGCAGGTACACCTCTTATTATCGGTTCAAACTGGGAGAAAAATCTTGCAAGAAAAATCGGTGCTCATTATGTAAACGTAAGTTACCCGATGCTCGAAAAACTCGTAATAAACGATCACATTGCAGGTTACTCTGGAGGACTTCATCTTCTGGAGCAGATATTTACAGCGGCAATGAGCAAGCTCAAACTTTAGGAGAATTTTTTTATGGCATATAATTTTAATAATGCAAACTTAGCCGTTCGCGAAAACAGGTTAGGTTCAATAACAGGATTTACGGGAGACCTTCAGACTCTGGTTTACCGTTCGGAATGCGGTTCTCTCAAAAACAGGGAAAGATGCTTTTCACAGTCAAGTTCATGTCTTTCTGGCTGTGCCCTGAATGCACTCGCTGCAATCAGAAATGTTGCAGTTGTTTATCATGCTCCGGCAGGCTGTACGGCAATGGCAAGTAATGACAACGTAAAATTCGGACAGATTGCCGCAAGAGTAAATAAAACAACTAATTCTGTGTTCGTTTGTACGGATTTAAATGAAAAAGACACAGTATTCGGTGCCATGAATGATTTGAGGAAAATCGTAGAGCACACTTACAATGCTTATAAGCCTGACGCTATCTTCATTTCAACTTCATGTGTTTCCGGTGTAATCGGTGAAGACGTAGACGGCCTTGCAGATGAAATCAATGAGGAACTTCCGATTCCTGTAATTCCTGTTCATTGCGAAGGCTTTAAATCACGAATCTGGGCAAGTGGTTTTGATATTTCAGACCATGCAATCCTTCAGGGTATTGTAAAACCTCCAAAGGAAAAAAGACGCACAATCAACATCAAAAACTTTTATGAAAGTGCACGTCCTCAGATTACAAAAATTTTCAACGAAGTGTTCGATGCAGAACCTCAGTTCCTGTACTGTAACTCAACTATTGAAGAACTTTCGCATATCAGCGAGGCACTTGCAACAGTATGTATATGCGGAACACTCGGAACCTATCTTGGAAACGCACTTGAAGAAACCTACGGAGTTCCTTATGTACGTACTATAAATCATTCTGGTGTTACAGGCTTTGAAACATGGCTCCGCGGAATCGGAGATGCAATCGGCAGACGTGA
>CAMOWQ010000074.1 GCA_946628495.1 uncultured Treponema sp.
ACATTGAAAAACGTATACCGTCCACTACAGGCGCGCATATATAATCTGCATATACCCTAGAAACGCTTATATAACCGTCCATGCATACCGTATAATCAGTTCCAGGCTTTTTTTCGGTTTCGCCTAGTTTTGGAACATAAACCGTTTTATATTCTATTGTATCAGATTTTTCCTGTGTACCAGATTTTTCCTGATTTTCGGCAGGAACCACATCAAGCCAGTCGTTATAGTTTCTTCTGCAAAGTAAATCAGTCTGCACTGCCCCTTTATTATTACCGGTCATGGCGGCATTAACATTTACAAATATTCTTGGAAAATCTACAGAAGCAAGGCTTATCAGTTTTTCAAGATTTTTTGCAACAAATTCCGCTATAAAATCAAAATCAAATCCATTTTTCGGTACAGAAGACCAGTCAACAGGATCAAGACTGACAGCAATTCCTGGAACACCGCAAAGGACAGCCTGACGGGCAGCTGCACAGGTTCCTGAATATACAATATCAGTTCCCATATTAGCCCCGTGATTTATACCGGATACTACGGCATCAAATTTCAATCCTTCAAAAAGATTACTATGAAGTCCAAGATCTACGCAGTCGGCAGGATAACCTGAACTGCTCCAGACATTTTCAGAAATATGCTTTATTTTATTTTCCGCATACATTGTTATGCAGTTAGATACGGCAGAACGGTTTCCGTCTGGAGCAACGACGTAAACATTATTTTCCTGCGAAAGATATCTGCTCAAAACTTTTATTCCTTCAGCCTGATATCCATCGTCATTAACCACCAAAAGATTTTTTTTATCCATAAAACTTTTTTCCACCCTAAAAAAAATCAATCTTCTGACATTCACGCCATTTTACCGAATACTCTTTACGTTTTATTTTTCGCTTTACGCTTTCAATTTTACGCCTTACGTTTCACGGTTTTTTTGCGATTCAAGTTTCACAATTTGCGATTCACAATTCGCGTTTGTTTTACGATACTGAAAATCAGGAAACAATACAGGCTCCATCCGCAGTTTCAACACGATAACATTCAGGATGAAAACCGAATATCTTTTCAAATTCCTGTAGTTTCTGCTGAAATTTTTCTATATCACTGTCTCGCAGAATCGAATAAAGGCATCGTCCAAAACCTTTGCCCGTAATACGTCCGCAGGAAACAGGATTCCTTATATTTTCAAGATTCGGATCAATTTCATTTATACGCTTAAGAATCCAGTCGGTTTCAGGACAAGAAAGATTATACAATTCCCTTAAAGATTCATGACTGCTGTTTACAGAACGCGCAAATTTAAAGAAATCATGCTTCTGCAAGGCCTCAACCGCAGACACAACATTTCCATGCTCATATATTACACACAGAAGCTTACGCCTTACGTCTTCCGAAACTTCAGATAAAACTTCGTTTATATCCGTCGGATTATTTATATAAGCCCAGCCGCCAAAAACATTCGGCTTTGTTTCCCTAAGGTCACCAAGAAGCAATGCATTTTTCGGTTCAAAAAGAGTTTCTTCATTCCATACTGTAACACGGGGAACCTTTGTATCTGTAAGATATACGCTTCTACCGTCAAAAAGAAACTGAACAGGAATATATTCCCACGTATTTTTTGAATAATCTGTAAGTATGAAATTGTCTTTTTTAGCAAAAAGGGCGGCATAATTATCGGCAAGGTGATTTTCAAGCTGGAGCTGAAGGAAATTCTTGTTTCCCTTTTCTATTACAGAAAGAAGCTCCATATCAGTACAGGTCAGATTAAAAAGTTTGCGTATTGCTAAAGCTGAAGCTGCTTTTATTGCTGTTGTTATGCCAAAACCGGCAGAAGGAAGGACATCAGAATAAACGGTAATATTCATACCGCCAAGATTAAAACCAGAAGATACAAAACCATAAATGACGGATTTTAGTGCATTTGCCCATTTGTCTTCTTTTTTTAGCTTGAGTGAGGAAAGATTTGCTTTCTTTCTGTCATTCAGCTGAACAAAATAAAACCTGAGAACAGAATCACTACGCCGTGAAACAGCTATATGAACCGACAGGTTTATAGTCATCGATAGAGTTTTATCCCGGAAGAAGCCGGAATGCTCTCCTATAAGATGAAAACGCCCCGGAGCCTTTGCAACTACATCCGGTGCTACTTCATATTCCGATTCATGTGCATCATTTATAGCCTTCATAAGAACCGATAACCTCTTTAAATTCGGATTATTTTACATTTCCGTTTTTTTCTCTTCTTTTTTATATTTGCCATTATATTTTATTGAAATATACGACAAAACATATTTGATTTTTAGTTTTAAATTGTTAAAATAATAATATAATGACAGTGATTTTACAAGTTTTTTATTCCCTTTTTTCAGGGATGATGTTATCTACCGCAATTCCTAACGAAATTTACCTGCTCGGCAACCCTTTTATTGCCTTTGTTGCCCTCATTCCATATTATATTGCACTTAAAAACTGCAAATCATATTCACATGCCCTTTTACTCGGCTTTATTCAAACTACAACCACTCACCTGATTTCAAGTTTCTGGCTTGCATTCTTTAAAGATTTTGCAGCCCTTACATTAGGAGCATCCGCCGTAGGAACAGGAATAATCGGAGCATTAATGGCACTTCTTTTATATATGCCTTCTTCAAATACAAAAGACAGAAATTCATTAAATGCCCTTTCACTTCAAAACATAAGCAAACCTGTTTTCAACATTTTTTACTTTGCATCAATATGGACTTTATACGAATGGGTAAAATCCTCAGGTTTTCTGGGATATCCGTGGGGAACACTTTCTTCATGTATGTTCCGCTTCCGAGCCTTTACCCAGATTGCAGCCATAACAGGAACATACGGCATTTCTTTTGTAACCGCTTTCTTTAACGCGACAGCAGCTGAAATTTGTACTGCCTGGGTAACATTCAGAAATACAGAGGGCGCAGCTAAAAAAGCCGTTCACTACAACCTTACAAATACTTTAAAAACCTTTTCCATACTTATGATTACGATACTTGTTTACGGGGCAGTTCAATGTTCAATTACAAGAAATCCGCAGAAATACATTAAAAGCATAATGGTTCAGCAGAATAAAGATCCATGGAAAACAAATTCTGACGACGAAACAATACAAAAATGCCAGAGGCTTACAGAAAACGAGCTTGAAAAAAATAACGGAACCGAAAAGCCAAATCTTATTGTCTGGTGCGAAGGAAGCCTGAACTATATGTTCCCGCAGAATTACAGTTACTATACGATGTTTCCTGAAGCAAGTCCGTTTATACCTTTTATAAAAAAACACAGAATTCCGCTGTTAACAGGCGGTTCATTCATGAAAAGTGCAGAAAAAGAACAATATCATAATTCGGCACTTATTTTTGATTCTGACGGTCATCTTAGAGGACATTACGGTAAAAATCACCTTGTTCCAATGGCAGAATCAATTCCCGGCATTGAATATCCAAAAATAAAAGCCATCATGAAAAAAGTAATTGGAATTTCTGCAGGATGGAGTCCTGGAGATCAGTATGTTCTTTTCAATGTTCCATGCAGATATGCAGACGAATATGACCTTCCAGCCACAGACACAGTAGATCTTTCAATTTCCTATGACGAACAGAAAAAAAAGGAAGCTGAAAATCCATACGCAAAAATAGCGGCACCAATCTGTTTTGACGATGCCTTTACCGACATAATGAGGCCGTTATACTTGAACGGTGCAGAAGCATTTTTTAATCTTACAGACGATTCCTGGTCATGCCGCAAATCAAGCGAATATCAGCATTTTTCAGTCGCTTCTTACAGGGCTATAGAATACAGAACGACTCTTGTAAGGACATGCAATGCAGGCTATTCCGTTGTTCTTGATCCGACAGGCGCAATTCTTGCCGACATGCCGCTTTTTGAAGAAGCATCCCTGTGTTACGACGTTCCTGTATACAAAAGAAAAATGACAGTATACGCAAGATACGGAAACTGGCTTCCATACACACTCATTGTATTTTTAATTTTCTGTATACTTCACACATACTTTACTTTTGAACCTACAGATTTTATTCCGAGCGAAAGAAAGCACAAGGATAAAAACAGAAAAAAAGGCAAGAAAAACAGCAAGAAAAAACAGCATTAACAACCGCAGTCCGCTGATACTCAAATTGCTTTTTTTGTCAAGCAAAATAGTTTTAAAAAATTCATAATTATTTTCGCAAATTCTATTGAGTTAACACATCTAGTGTTATATTATTTTAAAAGTATCAGCTATAACGCTAGATATAAAACAACTAGAAAAAGGTATCTTATATGAGATGTCCATACTGCGGAAGTTTAGACGATAAGGTTCTCGAATCCAGAACAATGGCAAATGGTGAAAGCATACGACGCCGGCGAGAATGCAATGAATGCGGCTATCGGTTCACAAGCTACGAAAGGATTGACGAAAAACCCTTTATGGTCGTAAAAAAAGACGGAAGGCGTCAGCCTTTTGATACGCAAAAACTGTCCAAGGGAATCGAACGTGCACTTGAAAAACGCCCGTTCTCAATCAGCATGGTTGAGCAGATTACAAATGACATCGAAGATTTGGCCGTAAAAAAGGGTAAGGAATCAAGGGAAATCTCTACGAGCGACCTTGGAAACCTTGTTC
This sequence comes from uncultured Treponema sp., assembly GCA_946628495.1. Classification (GTDB taxonomy): domain Bacteria; phylum Spirochaetota; class Spirochaetia; order Treponematales; family Treponemataceae; genus Treponema_D. The sequence continues at coordinate 4,643 of CAMOWQ010000074.1, forward strand.
TTGAACAACTTTATACTATTGATAAAGTTGCCTACATCAGGTTTGCTTCCGTTTACCGTCATTTTGAAAATCTTGACGAATTCATAACAGAAGTTAAAAACATTGAAAAACGTGCTAAAAAAGAAAATAAAAGTGAAGCCGGTGCAAAATAGCATCGGGCAAAAGGCAAAATTTGCCTAAATCAAAATGATTAAGAATTAATTGTAAATTTAAATTTTAAGGGGAATAAAATGAGCGATCAACAAATCTTTCCTGAATGGAGAAGTTTTCTTGGTTCAAGCAAAGACGAAGAAACACAAGGATTCATAAAATCAGTTGTTAAGCGTTCAGGTGAAATTGCATCTTATGACAGAACAAAAATCGAAAAGGCCATTGGTAAGGCCATAGAAGCTGTCACAAAACAGAAAAATCCAAAAAAAGCAGCCGAGCTTACTGATTCTGTAGAAGAAAAACTCAGACTTCAGATGGCTGGAAACAGAGCTCATTCAATCCCTGCAATCGAAGAAATTCAGGATATCGTAGAATCGGTTCTTATCGAAGCAAAAGAAGTTGAAGTCGCAAAGGCTTACATTCTTTACAGGGCAAGGCACGAAGCGTTGCGCGATACAAAGAACCTCATGGTCGACATAAACAAGACTATGGACGGATATCTTGGACAGAGCGACTGGCGTGTAAATGAAAACGCTAACGTTAACTTCTCGCTCGGCGGTCTTATTCTTCATAACTCAGGAACAATTACTGCAAACTACTGGCTGAACAACATTTATTCAAAGGAAGTTTCAGAAGCACACAAAACATGTGCATTTCACATTCACGACCTTTCAATGTTTTCAGGATATTGTGCAGGATGGTCATTGCGCCAGCTGATTCAGGAAGGTCTTGGCGGAGTACCAGACAAAATTACATCAACTCCGGCAACTCATCTTTCAACACTCGTAAATCAGATTGTAAACTTCCTCGGCATTATGCAGAACGAATGGGCAGGCGCACAGGCATTCTCATCTTTTGATACTTATCTTGCACCTTTCATCCGCACAGACAAACTTACAGAAAAACAGGTTCGTCAGTGCATTCAGTCTTACATCTACGGTGTAAATACTCCAAGCCGATGGGGTTCACAGGCTCCGTTTACAAACATCACTCTTGACTGGGTATGTCCTGATGACCTTAAAAACAAAAAGGCAATCGTTGGCGGCAAGGAACAGGATTTTACTTATGGCGACTGTCAGAAAGAAATGGATATGATTAATAAAGTATTCATTGAACTTATGATTGAAGGTGATGCAAACGGACGCGGATTTGCCTACCCTATTCCAACATACAACATTACACGCGATTTCGACTGGAATTCAGAAAATGCAAAACTTTTGTTTACAATGACAGCTCAATACGGAACTCCAAACTTCCAGAACTTTGTAAACTCAGATTTAAATCCAAGCGACGTACGTTCTATGTGCTGCCGTCTCCAGCTTGATAAACGCGAACTTCGTCGTCGTGGCGGCGGTCTTTTCGGTGCAGATGAATTCACAGGTTCAATCGGTGTTGTTACAATCAACATGCCTCAGATTGGATATCTTGCAAACAATGAGGAAGAATTCTACAAACGTCTGGATTACCTCATGGATCTTGCAAAAGAAAGTCTTTGCACAAAACGCAAGGTTATTCAGAAACTTTATGACGGTGGATTATTCCCATATACCCGCCGCTACTTAAAAACACTCGTAAATCACTTTAACACAATCGGTTTGTGCGGTATGAATGAATGCTGTCTGAACTTCCTTAATGCTGACATTACAACTCCAAAAGGAAAGGCTTTTGCAGAAAAAGTTCTTCAGCATATGAGAGAAAGAATGCAGGATTATCAGGAAGAAACAGGAGATTTGTTCAATCTTGAAGCAACCCCTGCTGAATCAACCTCGTACAGACTTGCACGACACGACAAGGAACATTATCCGGACATCATCACAAGCGGAACAAATGAACCTTTCTATACAAACTCTTCACAGTTGCCTGTAGACTATACTCCGGATGTATTCGAAGCGCTCGATCATCAGGAATCACTTCAGACAAAATATACAGGCGGAACAATGTTCCACGTATTCATGGGAGAAGCATTGAAAGACTGGAAATCATGTGCAGACCTTGTAAGAACAATTGCAAATAAGTACAGAATTCCGTTCTTTACAATTTCACCTACATACTCTATCTGTAAAGTTCACGGCTACCTTATTGGTCAGCAGTTTGAATGTCCTAAATGCAAGGCTGAAAAAGAAAAAGAGCTTAAGGAAAAATTAAAGAAACTCGAAGCAGAAAAAGAAAAAATTCTTGCACAGCAGGAAAAAAGATAAGGCAATAAAAAAAACAAATATGAATAACAAATCTAGTGTTATTCATATTGACAAACAATACAAATAACACTAGATTTAGTGTTATAAAATAAAAAAAAGCTTTTGGGAGGAACACATGGAAACCAGAACTTTGGCTGCAGTAGAACAGGAAATTGCAGAAACAAAAGAAGCCCTGAAAAATGTTCACGGAACAGAAACAGAGGTTTATGCAAGAATCGTCGGTTATTACAGGGCTGTAAAGCACTGGAATAAAGGCAAACGTGATGAATTTGACATGAGACGTATGTTCACACTGGAAGACAGTAAAGAGTATGACATTACAATGAACAATGCAGCCGAATCAAAAGCCGTAAAAGCAGAAATTAAAAAAGAAGACTGTACGACAGCAGAATGCGATTTGGAGTCAGTAACATATGAAATTTACACAAAAAAGACATGTCCAAACTGTCCTCCTGTAAAAGATTTTATGGCAGGAATGGATATGGCAGGACGCTCAATTGATGTTGGTACAGACGAAGGTATTGCAGAAGCTGCTAAAAAAGGCGTTTTTGCTTCACCTACAGTAATTTTCTACAACAAGGAAGGCGTTGAAACAGCACGCTGCCATAATGTAGATGAACTTAAAGCAGTTTTTAATAAAGTAAAAATAACTGCTTAATCACAACACAAGCTTTACACGGATTAGAAAAAATGATTTTAGAAAGACCTGCAGGCGTACTGATAAAAACAACATGCGTTGATTATCCCGGACGTGTTGCAGGTTCTTTTTTTCTAAAAGGCTGCAATCTGACATGCCCCTACTGCTATAACATTAATCTTGTAAAAGATTCAGGTTCTGACGAAGAATTAAACACTGTAAGCGAATTATTTGCACATCTGGAAAAAAGACAGGGAATTCTTTCTGGACTCGTAATAAGCGGTGGAGAACCTCTACTCAGTCCGTACACACCGTTAATAATAAAAAAAGCAAAAGAATTAGGCTATAAAGTAAAAATTGACACAAACGGTACACTGCCGGAAAAGCTCGAAGAATTAATGAATGACGATATTCTTGCGCCAGATTTTGTTGCAATGGATATAAAAACATCTCCATACAAATATTCATCACTTATGTGTAATTTCGGAAACGAAGAATTTTTCACAGAAAAACTGGCAAAATCTGCTGCACTTATTTCAAAAATGGAAAGCAGTCAAAGGGAATGGAGAACAGTTCTTGTACCAGGTCTTGTCGAAAAAGCTGATATAAAAAATATGGCAGCAATTCTTCCGGAAGATGCTTCATGGCAGTTTGCACAATTCAGAAACGGAAACTGTCTGAATCCTGCCTACAACGATTTAACACCTTACACAGATTCAGAAATAACTTCATTAATAGAATATGCAAAAAGTTTTATTTCTGGCGCTGAATTAAGATAAAAAAATTGCATTTTCAAAGATTCAAATCTTGACACAAAAGCTCAAAATCTATATTATGTAACACATCACTTGGGGATATAGCTCAGTTGGTAGAGCACACGGCTCATATCCGTGCGGTCATAGGTCCGAGTCCTATTGTCCCTATAAAGCAGGTTTTTACAGCCTGCTTTTTTTTTGCCTTTTTCGTATTTTCAAAATTCATTTAAACAAAAAAAACCCCCGTTTTATCAGTTTATTCCATATAAAAATCACATAGAAAAAACATAAAAACGGGGTAAAAATTTAACAAAGATTAGTAATCATCAGAAGAAAAAGTTTCGGTAAAATTATCCTGTAAATATCCCTGAAGCACTGTATCTGTAGATTCATCAGAAAGCAAAGCTGCAAGCTGCAATGCCTGTGCCTTTGTCATATAATAAGTAAGAGACAAAGATTCGCGGGATACAGTATCAGTTATTTCTGAATAGTTATTATATACGGCAGGAACGGAAATCGTAAAATACGGAGATTTATCCTTAAATTTATAACCTAAATAAGCCTCGCCAGAACCGTTGTTCGGTGTTGAAGATTTTACAGTACCCCAATTCAAATAGCAGTTGATTTTTCCATATACCTTTGTAGATTTTTTCAAATCTCTTTTAAGACGCTTTTCCGAAAAATCTGAAATATAATTATTTACTGCATCACTGAACTTTTTACGGCCTTCATTATCCATCTGAAAATAATAATAAGCAGCAAGATAAACAGAACCAAAACCAAACTTCTGTGTTTTCTGATTATAAATCAATGCAGCTGGATACTGTTTTAAAGAGCCCAATGCAGTCTGGGTAAAAACACTCGCTTCATCATATTCGAAATATTTTGATTTTGAAAAGAATGAAAGAATGCCTGAAGAATTCTTTTTGCTGTTATTTTCGAAATTCTCAGAATCATATACATCATATGACTCAGTATTCCCAGCAATATATGAGTTTTCATCAGGTTCAAGAGCAATAACGTCTTCATCAGAAGGACGAGTTGTTTGCTCTTCCTTTCTGGTATCATTTTTAGTAGACTGGCATCCAAAAAAAGTAAGAGAAGCCGCAACACCAAGTAAACAAATCATGCTTACTTTTCGAATACTGTTTTTTTTCATTTTTTAGTCCTCTGTAAGTTGTATTTTATAATATAATACATTTCGTTATAAAATTGTTACAGTATATGATTTAAAAAAGTTGTTAAAAATAAAAAAAAAACATATAATTGTATAAAAGGATATCTCTGAAAACTTAATGTTTAGAGGTCACTATTCTAATGCAATACATTTGATTGCTTAAAACAAAGAGGTTGACTTATGAAGAAATTTTTATGTTTATTATTGTTTCTAACATCTTTCTCGTTCGTTATGATGGCACAGTCTTCGGAAAAAGGAACAAATGCAAAAATAGATGAAGCAATTCTTTCTAAATTATCTTATGAAAATGTACCTATCCTCAAACTGCTTGAAGGTAAAGAAGGTTATGTTGTTATTTATCAGAAAAACCGTACAGGAGTAGGTTCAACCGTAATTCCAAAGGCATGGGCAAAAGGAAATGTTGAAAATCCTCGGAAACTTAAATTCAGAAAGACAAGAACTGTAAATCAGGCATATCTTACAATCATTAAAAAAGACGGACAGTTCAGCAGAGTAATAATCAATACTCCTATGAATAAAGCAAGCGGAATTTGGGGTGTAGTTGATTATCACACAAAACTTGACGGAGCCGATAAAGAAACCCTGGAAGAACTTGATCTTTAATAACTGAGCTTTACTTCACGATGAAATTACCAGAACAGCAAGATATACTAGCATTCAGCAGATTTATTGAATCACATAATTATTTTCTCATTATCGGTCATAAAGAACCTGACGGAGATTGCATTGCGTCTTGTATAGGTGCAGCTGCAATTATTGAAAAATTAGGAAAACCGTACAGGCTTTTGTCCGCAGGCCCATTTAAAAGAAATGAAATAAAAAAATATGAATCCCTTTTTTCTTCTGAAATTGACTTTATGGATGAGTCAGAAAGAAAATCTACCGGTCTGATAATAACTGACTGTTCTGAAATGCAGCGGCTTGGTGATATAGACGGAGATTTGCACGGATTTGATACATTTGTAATTGATCATCACAAAACTTCTGGTTTACCTGAAGGCGTAAACGGTTATATCAATTCAGAAGCGCCTGCATGTGCCCTGCTGATTCAACTTTTCTACGAAGCTATCGTTGGGAAAATTCCTGAAGACCTTGCTAAAACTCTTTTTTTCGGTTTGTGCACCGATACCGGCTTTTTCAGATTTCTTGATACAAACTCAGCAGAAGTTTTTGAAGCAACCGCACGGCTTGTTTCTTACGGAGCAAATCCAAAACAGACTTACAGTGACATAAACAACGGAAAAGCCTACTCTACCCGCAAGCTTCTTGGAATACTGCTTTCAAGAGCTGAACGTTATTTAGACGGTAAACTTGTTGTTACTTACGAAACCATGGAAGATACAAAACAATATGGTTCAGAAGGCCGAGATTCAGATGCACTATACCAGCTTCTTCTTTCTTCAAAAAATGTGGAAGCGGTAGTTTTCCTTCGACAGGACACACCTCTAACATGTACGGGCGGATTCCGTTCTCAAGATAAAATTGATGTTTCTGTCGTTGCTTCAAAATTTGGAGGCGGCGGTCATAAAAACGCATCTGGAATGAGTACGGAAGGCAGAATAGATACTCTTATTCCTGCAATCGTAAAAGAATTTGCAAGAATTATGTAAGTATGATATAATTTTTCCATTAATTAATGTATATCGTATAATATTTTTCCCTTATTTTCTTAGTTTTTTATCAATTATTTCTAAACATTTCTTTTATATCTATCGACTTGTATAATATACATTACATTAAAAAATTTTAATCTTCAAAAAGTACAGGAGGTGCTAATGAGAATTTATAATTTGAATTCCATTGCAGAATCTGTAAATTCCGGACAAATTACACGGAATGATGGTATAAGGCAACTGGCAGCATTTGTCTTATATAACAAACCCCTTTTCGGATTGCACAAATATGATGAAGATTTCGTATCAAATCTTATTGTTGCAATGCTTGAAAAAGGAGAATCCTTCTTTGATTTTTATGATGAAAAGCAAGGTTCTTTTTTCAATTATTTTTTCAGTTATGTAAAAAATCTTATTCATTCTGAAAAAAGAAGGCTAATACGGGAAAGTCAAATTGAAAAATTTACGACGGACCAGATGATAGTTGACTTTACCCGTTTTACCGAAACTTATCAGAATCAGAATACAGATTATTACAGGGTTGCAGAAACACCACCAGAATATGAAGCAG
>CAMOWQ010000075.1 GCA_946628495.1 uncultured Treponema sp.
CAAGTCTTATCTGTGCCCTTCCTGCTTCTATTCCCTTAATTTTAAAGCTGTATTCATTAGGATTTAACAGTACATTATCACGAATTCGGATTTTTGGAATTACAAATCCCATATCAAGTTTTGCTTCAGTTCGTATTTTTGTAATACGTTCAAGAAGTTCTGCACCTTTTTCTTCGTTTACAAGAGGAATTAAGGCATATCCAAGTTCAAGCGAAAGCGGATCAAGGATTGCAATCTTTTCATCAACAGGCGAAGTTGTATTTTTCTGACTCTTTGCCTTTGCTTCTTCCTGCATTGCAGCCTGTCTTTTCTGTTTATCTTTTCCTCTTACAAGATGAATACCAATATAAATGAACAATGCGCCAACAGGAATAAGAACAAACTGAGTTCCGCTTCGCAAGGCAACTCCAGAAGCCGCAAGAATTGCACCGACAACTTCGTAAATATGTCCGTCTGAAGTAAATTCTTTAACAAGCAGTTTATCAAAGGATTCGTCAGATTTGGTACCGGTAACAAGGAGACCTGTTGCAAAAGATATAACAAGAGATGGAAGCTGGGAAGTCAATCCGTCACCGATTGTCAGTTTAGAATAAGTATCAAGGGCATCGGAAAAACTCATTTTATTGAACACCATGCCCATTATGAATCCGCCAATAAGATTTATAACGGTAATTGCAATTCCGACTTTTACATTACCGCTTACAAATTTCGACGAACCGTCCATATTTGAATAAAAATCTATTTCGCGGCGGATAACATCCTTAAGGCGTTCTGCTTCCGCTTCATCAATTGAGCCGGAATTAAGCCTGTTATCAACATCAAAAATCTTCTGACTCATAGAATCGAGGGTAAATCTCGCTGCAACTTCTGAAACTCTGGAGGCACCTTTTGTAATTACAAGAACCTGTACGATAATCAGAATTATAAAGATGATAAAACCGATTACAACATTATTACCCGCAACAATCTTCGAAAATGCCTGGACCATATTACTCTGTCCTACAATTCGTCCAGGTCTGAAACGTCCTGCAAGAATAAGGCGTGTCGAAGAAATGTTTATTGCAAGACTGAACATAGTCTGCAGGATGATAATTCTAGGGAAAGTCTGAAAATCAGAAGGTCTCGGAATAGATATTACGACAAGAAGAATCACAATCGAAAATGCCAGATTGAGTACCATCGATAAATCTATAAGTGTTTTTGGAATTGGAATAACCATAAGAAAAATGCCTATAACTATTGAAACAGAAATTGCATTTTTCTGTATAAATGAAAGTATTTTTCCCCTGTTATCGTTTGCCATCAGTCCCCACCCAGCAATACATTATTCTACTTTATAACCAATATTAGCATATATAAGAGCTATAGCCGTATAATATGCTTCAGGTATTATATCACCAACTTCTATATTTGTATACAATTCACGTGCAACAGGCCTGTTTTCGACAACAGGAACATTATTCTCTTCTGCAATATGCCTTATTAAAAGCGCCTGCTGATCTTCCCCTTTTGCCGTTACGACAGGAACATCCGAAACATTCTGCTCATACTTCAGGCATACGGCATAATGGGTCGGGTTTGCAACAACAACATCCGCTTCTGAAACAGTTTTACGCAAATTCTGTTTTAAAAGTTCCTGCTGAGCCTGTTTAAGACGATTTTTTACTTCAGGATCGCCTTCAAGTTCTTTAAATTCCTGTTTAACTTCCTGCTTTGTCATTTTCTGAGATTCCATGAATTCTCTTTTCTGTACAAAATAATCAGGAATTGAAATTACAAGAAACAACACGGAAACTGTAATCATAAGTTTTGCACATAAAGCCGCAATTTTCCCCAGCGCTTCAAGAATCTGACCGTTACTTATAATCATAAGAAAAACAGGTATTTCATTTCTAATCATAAAATACGCTATTAAAACAATTATGAATATTTTTACAATTGACTTTATAAAATTAAAAAAACCCGTAAACGAAAAAACGGTCTTTTTTAAGTAATTTCCAAAATGAGGAAGAATTCTTGAAAAATCAGGCTGTATAGGTTTTAAGCTGAATACAAAACCTCTTGTCTGAATTATATTGCCTATTACGGCAGCAACCGCACTTACTCCACCAAGCGGCAGAAAAATACGCAGAAAAAAATTGAAAAAAGTCGTAATCAGGTTCTTATCATGCAAATCAGGATTAGAACATCGTGAAAAATAATATTTATATATGTAAGTACATTGTATAAAAATCCATTTCCCCATAAATACCAGCAGAAATACCGTCATTAACAGTATAAGGGCGCCGCTTACTTCCTGACTTTTTGCAACACGACCCTCTTTTCTGGCTTTTTCGAGTCTATATTCTGAAGGTTCCTCGGTTCTTCCCTCGTCTTCGGCTGCCATACGTTAAATACCTCCCGACAATAAGGCAAACAAAGATTCAAGCTTATAAAAACCTTTGTTAAATGACCTTATGAAAAAAGCAATTGTCGGTTTCATCATAAAGAGGAACAAAAGGAATGCAACCAGAATCATTACAGGAAAACCTTCCGACAAAAGATTCATTTGAGGGGCTGCTTTTGTAAGAAGACCAGTACAAACTGAAATAACAAGCAGAGTTCCCATTATTGGAAGAGAAATAACCAGCGCATCAGCAAAAAGAGAAGATAATCCTGACAATAAAAAACGAATCATCGGTTCTCTATTCTGCACAAGCACAACTGCATTAAGAGATTTAAAACTTGAAACAAGACCGCCCAGAAACAGTTTCTGAAACCATTGCGTCTGCATAAAAACAAGCATTGCTACAAGATTAAAAAACTGTCCCATAAGAGGATTTTCAACCTGCGAAAGTGAATCGTATGCACTTGCAGCTCCAAATCCCATCTGAAAAGCAGTAAACTGTCCTGCAGCACTAAAAGCGGCAAATATTATTGAAATAAAAAAACCCATTATTACGCCAATAAGGCCTTCTCCAACTAGGAGCAGCAGATACTGCAAGGAAAAAGCACCGTCAAAAACTGATAAAAAAGACTGATATTCACCAAAATTTACGGAAGGCGAAATAAAAAAAGCCATATATCCAGCAAGAGCAACTTTTGCAATTCTCGAGGCACTTCTCATAGAAAACAAAGGCAGCGTAAGAATAAGAACAAAACATCTTACAAAAACGAGAAGATAAACAGGCGCATTATCAAGAATCTGATTCAACATTCCTATTCTTTATCCTTATTTTGCAAATTCAGGTATCATCTCAAAAAGTCTGACCGTATACTGACCAAGCGAAGAAAACATAAAACCGCTAAGTAAAGCTATTACAATCATAATTACAAGAAATTTAGGAAGAAATGTAAGCGTCTGTTCCTGAATTGACATAACAGCCTGAAGAATTGCAACGATAAGTCCGACAATAAGTGCAAGTCCAAGAACAGGTGCAATCATCATAATAACCTGTTGAATTGCACCACGCATTAACTCATTAATAACACCAGTTTCCATTTTTCCTCCCGACTACCCTTTTTACAATAAAATCAGCATCATAGAAAATCAGCATCATATTTCACATCAGCGTAACACAGAAACGAACAGCTGCTGTGTCAAAAGTCCCCAACCGTCTACAAGAACAAAGAGCATCAGCTTAAACGGCATTGAAATCTGAACAGGAGGAAGCATCATCATACCCATAGACATAAGGACGCTTGCCACAACAATATCTATAATAATAAACGGAATATAAAGTATTACACCGATTTTAAAAGCAACGGTAAGTTCATGAAGTATATAAGAAGGTATAAGAATATGAGTCGGAACATCCTGTTTATATTCAGGTTTGTCCAGTCCAGCCATATTCATAAACATTTCTATATAAGAAGGATCTCCCTGCATCTGAGAGAACATAAAATCTCTAATCGGATTTTCAGCCTCCGTTATTGCCTGTTCAATTCCTATTTGACCTTCAGACAAGGGCTTGTACGCGTTGTCATATACTTTAGTAAAAGTAGGCCACATTGCATAAATTGTCATGAAAAAAGCAATTCCATTTAAAATTGATGTCGGCGGAACCTGCTGCAATGACAATGCCCTTTTTATAAAATCCAGAACAATTGAAAATCGTAAAAAACACGTAGCAATTATAAGGATGCTTGGTGCAATTGTAAAAATTGAAAGTAAAATAAGCAGGCGTATTGAAAACGCAACTTCTTCACCTGACTGTGGCTGTGTTAATTGTATAGAAAGATTTGGAACAGTCGGATTTCGTATAGTTCTGCTCATCTGCGTCGTTCCCTGTGTTGAAGAAGAAGCATAAGAATTATTTGACGCCTGTGCATTCAAAAACGAACCTGCAAACAAAAAAGAAACGAGAAGAATTATCAGTATTTTTTTACTCTTCATTTCTGCCCGCCTTTATTTCCGACTCTTCATGATTTCTTACAAAATCTTCAACTTTTTTTTCTGTATCAGAAAATATATTTCCCTTTATCCCGGAAAAACCTGAAAACAAAGAGGTTTTTGCTTTTGATGAAGAAGGAGTACCAGAGTTTCTGTTTTTTCTTGTAAACATTTCAAGCACATCTGTAAAATTATAAGGTCGAACTTTTGTCTGTCTTTTATCTGCCTCAAGATTAAGCGCCTGTATTAATTCCTGTTCTTCTTTTGTCTCTCCAATTTTTGCAATCAGATTGATTTGAGAATCCGTAACACCAAGAACGTATGCCTTATTATCAAGAAGACTTACAATTTCCACACTTTTACCAGGCCCTAAAGAAATAGACGCTGCCCGTCGCAAAAACAAACTGTCTTCTACAACAGGATCCACTTTATTTTTGAAAAATCGCATGAGATATATAATTAATGCAATAATAAGCAATAAAACGACAATCATACGAACATAAAAAGAAATTCCTGTTTTTGACTGATAAGACTGATTATTATTCTGCGAATTCTGAGTATTAAAATATAGAGAATTATCATCAAAATTAAAATCTCCGGTTTGAAGTGCCGGACTTTCATTCTTTGAATTTGAATCTAATTTTGATACTGAATCAGTTTTTTCCGTGATTTTTTGCTCTGCAAACTTTCCATCACTCTGTTGTGAATATAAAGCTGCCGCAAAACAAATGCTAAAAAGAGTAAATAATATTAATAGTTTTTTTTGAATTCCCAATTTTTTTCCCACCCTAAAAAACCGGTTTTTTATATTTTATCAGGTAAGTTCATTAACTCGTTCCATCGGAGACAGAATTTCTGTTACGCGGACACCAAAGTTTTCATCAATGACTACAACCTCACCTTTTGCAATCTTTTTATGATTTACAAGAATATCAACAGGTTCACCGGCAAGTTTATCAAGCTCGATAATTGTACCTTCACCCATTCCCAAAATCTCTTTTATGGACTTTTCTGTACGACCTAATTCTACGGTCATTTCCATATTAACATCCATAATGAGATTAATATTTGCCTGTTCACCGGCAGGCATATTATTTACAAGATTAGGGAACTGCAACTGCTGAACATTCGGAACATTCATTCCCATGTTCATACCCATACCAGGCATCATACCGCCCATTGCCATTCCACCCATATTAGGCATCATTCCACCCATATTCATAGCAGTACCCATGTTTGACTGCATTCCGCCGCCGCCCATAGACATACCGCCCATATTAGGTGCCATTCCCGCCATATTCATAGTACCGCCCATGTTCGGCTGCATTCCGCCGCCACCCATAGACATACCACCCATAGACATACCACCCATGGACATTCCGCCCATAGTTCCCATTGCAGCGCCACCCATATTCATAGCACCGCCCATCATTGATTCAGTTCCCATGCCACCTGAAAGTTCCGGAACATCGTCAGAACCGCCGCCAAGTGCTTTTGAGAATTTTTCGGCAACATCGCCACCCATACATTCCCATAAAGTATAGGCATTAGAATCAAGAGATAAAGGATAGGTAAATACGGCAAAATTTCCCTGTGGGAACATTACCATAGCTTTTGGCTCATTTATAGTTTCAGGCGTTGCATATTTTAAGCCTGGAACTTTTCCAGTTTTATCCATGCTGTTTATCTGCGAACCAATATAAGTTGCAACAACTTCAGAAACGACAGATAAAACCATATCATCTACAACTGTAGCTTCTTCTGAATTAACAAGGGAGAAAAGTTTTAATGCAAGTTCCGATGACATAAGGAAGAAATGAGTTCCTTTTGCACCGTCCGTATAATCAGCATTAACACCGATAACAACTTCAGGAAGTTTTGCAAGAATCTTATCTCTGTCGACAATTTCTACAACAGGATTTTCAGCCTTAAAAGAAGCCCCTGTAAATTTATTTATATTTTCTTCAAGATTTCCTTTCAATTCATCGGCCAAACCTTGAAGTTTTGAAATATCAATATTAAAAGACGGTCCGTTGGATACATGCCCGGATGAATTCAATCCGTCCATAGCAACGCCAGAAAGCAATGCGTCAATTTCGTCCTGAGAAATAGCACCATCACTCATAACTTTCATCTCCTTCTACGGAAAGCTCTTCAAAGTTTTCTGCTTCAACTTTTTCAACTTTTCCTGTTATTTGTACAGCCATTTTTTTGCCAACAACACCTGGCTGACAATAAAATTTCTTTTCGCTACCTACACTCAAAGTCAAAGGCTCACCTACTTTTATTGTAGAAAGTCTGACAATATCTCCGACTCTTAAAGAAAGAACATCTTTAATTGGTAATTTTACGCTTCCGACTTCAGCCTTAACATCCATATTTACAGATTCTAGCTGTCCTTTAAGGATATCAAGATACTGGGTTGTAGAACTCTTTCGTACTGATGAAAACCAGAATTGAGATGATAATTTTGAAATAATCGGCTCAATTACGATATAAGGAATACAAAGGTTCATCATTCCTTCTTCATCAGCAACTTTTGTTTCAAGAGTGATTAATACGACCATTTCTGTAGGCGGTACAATCTGTGCAAACTGAGGATTTGTTTCAATCTGCTGGAATCTTGGACGCAAATCGATTACCTGTGCCCATGCTTCCCTAAGGTTTGCAAGGATTCGTACAATTACTCCTTCCATTACTTCCTGCTCAATATCTGTTAAATCCCTGTTTTTTGTACCTACAGTTACACCGCGTCCACCAAAAAGACGGTCAATCATACAGAATGTAATTGTCGGGTCTATTTCAAGAACCGCATTACCAGGAAGCGGATCCATATTAATTACAGCCAGTGTCGTTGGCGTCGGAATAGAACGAATAAACTCTTCATAAGTCAGCTGATCTACAGAAGCAACATGGACATGAACCAAAGCTCGCAGCTGTGCAGACAAACTTGTTGTAGTTACACGGGCAAAAGCTTCATGCATGTTTGAAACCGTTCTTAACTGTTCCTTAGAGAATTTATCAGGACGCTTAAAATCGTAAATCTTTATTTTTTTCTGACTGGTTATGGGCTTATATTCATCACCTTCGGCATCACCGGAAGAGATGGCTGTAAGCAACTGGTCAATTTCATCCTGAGATAAAACTTCGTTCATTAATTCACCTTATCTCTTATGCTAGTATTACAAATTGAACAATTTTATCAGTTTTGCTCAATAACATCTTTCTGAAGGAACTTTACATCACGAATTCTTGAACTGCTCAATATTTTATCATTGATACCGTTCTTTATTTCGTTTGCAAGTGCATCTTCGTTATTTGTATTTCTTAATTCAGCCGCAGACTTACTGCTGAAATATCTTCGCAAGAAATCTTTTAATTCAACTGTTCTCTGTGTAATTTCAGTTGAAGTAGCCTTGTCATCTTTTTTATAACCGAGAACAACATCAACACGAACAGTTGCTGGAATATCATCACGGGTAGCTGTCTGGATAGTTCCCAACGAAGTATACCAGTCAAAAACCTCTCTCTGTCCAGAAGCATAATCTGTTGACACAGGAATTGAGTTGACTTGTGTTGAATTTTTACTAACTATCTTAACAGTAACAACAACGACAACGACGATAACAATCACCGCTGCAACACCAATTATAATCCATTTTAGAAATCCTGATAAAAGTCCGCCAACTCCACCTTTTTTTTCAGGAGCTGCATCTGAAGCTTCATCAAGATTATTCAATCCTTCATCGTCTGCCATTTCCCCTCCAGCAAATCTGATATTTAAATACAGATAATTGTATCATTAAAAATGCCCCTCGTCTAGAATTATTATATCTACACGTCTGTTATAGGCTCGTCCTTCTGCAGTATCATTCGAAAACTTCGGACGAGTATCTGCATATCCTGCAACAGCAAAAGAATCTTCCTTTACACCGTAATCAGCCAGATAATGCAGCACATTGATTGCACGTGTAGCAGATAACTCCCAGTTGCTAGGAAAATTTGAAATTTCACTTACCGGCATATTGTCGGTATGACCTTCAATTCTGAATCTTCTGTCCTTCATTTCATCTGTCTTAAAAAATTCCGACAGGCGAAGCAGAGTATCTCTAGTTTCATTTATATTTAATTCCGCACTACCTTCTTCAAAAAAATTATCAGAAAGCAGCGTAATTACCAGTCCCCGTTCATCACTTGAAACAGTAATTTTATTTGTCTTTACATCCGGTGCAAACAGGCTTACTGCCTTTTTCTTTGCCGTACCAAGAGATTTTCCTTTTTCTACCGCAGGCAAAGAATTTATATTATTTCCTAAATCAGAAAGACGGCCTGCCGAAAGAGACAAACCGCCGGAAACAGATTCAGTTTCCTGCATCTGAAGGGACTGAGTAATAGTTGCCATCTCCGTAATTTCGACTTCTGTAGGGTCGTACAACATTACGAAGAAGCAGAGCATGAGTGTAATCATGTCTCCGTAGGTACCTTGCCAGGCCGCCGACGGTTTTTCCGGTTCCTTTGCTTTCTTTCCCATAAATCACACCTGAATCAACTAATCCTTCAGAACATCTGCTTCAATTGCTTTTCTTGTCACTGGATCAAGATATGCAATGAGTTTCTGAGCCATAATACGAGGGTTTTCACCCTGCTGAATAGAAAGAACACCTTCTATTATCATTTCTTTAGAACGCATTTCCTGCGCATTGTGAGCAAGCAGCTTTGTAGAGAACGGCGTAATAAGCCAGTTTGCCATCATGGAACCATACAATGTAGTAATCAAAGCAACGGCCATGTTAGGACCGAGGGATGATTTATCTTCCAAGTTGTTCAACATACCAATAAGACCTACTACAGTACCCATCATACCAAAACCAGGAGCGAATCCTGCCCAGGCATTGATAAGACCAATCCATTCCATATGTCTTGCTTCAATCTGGTTCATTTCCGTTTCCATAATTGTACGAATGATATTTCCATCCGTACCGTCAACTACAAGGCGAAGTCCCATTTTTAAGAACGGATCGTCAAGTTCTTCCAGCTGATCTTCAAGGGCAAGAATACCTTCACGTCTCGCCTTTTCTGACAAAGTCTGCATGTTTATTACAATATTTTTTTCACCAAAATCAGGAATCTTAAATGCACGGCCCATAATCTTAAACATACCGAGAGCCTTTTTCAAAGGTGCCGCAATGAACATTGCAAAATAAGAACCACCGATTGTCATGGCTGCAGAAGGAACATCGATAATTCCTCCCAATGTACCACCTGATGTCATAACCGACATGACAATCATCGCTGCACCACCAACAATACCAATTATTGAAGCTATATCCATTATAAAACCTCTTGCTTATCAATTCCGAGTTGTCTGCGATAAGTTATTATTTTTTCAATTATTTCTTCAGGAGAATTCTTTAAGATGATTTTTTTTCCGGAAAGCATAGTAATAGTCAAATCAGGAGTCTGCTCCATAGATTCAATCATATGCGGATTCACCCAATAAATTTCCCCATCCAAACGTATAACTTCTATCATTATAGCACATTTCCTCAGATATTAAATAGAATATTTATAATTTATTTAAAAATATCCTTGTTAATCTTCGGTATTTAATTGTATATTATTGATAAATTTTTGTAATAATTAATATTTTTTATTTAAAAAAACAATACTTTCGTTTTATAATTATACAGTTAAACCACAATTGTTTTTAATAAAACGATTGCAAATACCGATAAAAAAAAACTATATAGTAAGGGCTGACTATGAAAGAAAACGATTCAAATCCATATATCTACGTTATTGAAGACGAAGAAGCTATTTCAAAACTTGTATGTCTTTATCTGTCAAAATCCAGCATGACAACAAAAGCATTTTTCAATGCAGAAGATGCGCTTACATCTCTTGAAACAGACAGAAAACCTGATTTAATAATTCTTGACTTAAACCTTCCGGGAATGAGCGGTTTTGATTTCCTAGAAAAATTCAAAAAAGAATACGATGCTTCAACTCCGGTTTTAATCGTATCAGCAAGAGATGCCGATGAAGACATCATCAAAGGACTTGGATATGGAGCAGACGAATTTGTTACAAAACCATTTTCACCAAGTGTACTTGTTGCCAGAGTAAAGGCAAACTTAAGAAGACAGGTTTTCAATTCTGCAAAAGCAGAAGAATCAATAAGCTTCGGAGAGGACTATGTTCTTCTTTTAAATAGCTGCGTACTCAAAAAAGGTAATGTAAAAATTTCTCTTTCAACAAAAGAATACGAAGTTCTTGAATTTCTTGTAAAACATGCCGGCGAAGTTCTTTCTCCAGAAAGAATCTATACCGAAGTTTGGAAAGTTCAGTATGGTGATGTTACGGCCGTTGCTGTATATATTCAGAGGCTTCGAAAAAAGATTGAAAAGGATTCTTCAAAATGCGAATTCATTAAAACTGATTTCGGACAAGGATACATCTTTTCAAAAGACACCATTCACTGATAAATCTTTATTAAGTATTTATTAGAACTGAGGATGAGGAATTAATGACTTTAAAAAAACAATTCAAACTGCTCACAATATTAACGACAGCAATTCCATTATTGTGCCTTTTATTTCTTATTTGTGAGCAGCATGTCATTCATTCATACCGAAAGCGATTCATGGAAAACACTGCGGTTGAACTTGTAAATTCACAGAAAATTTCACATTTTCTTGCAAAAGAACGCGAAGCCGAAAACGCCGAACAGGAATTAAACTCGGATTTTTTTTCTGAAGGCTTAATCCAATTCCTTAGAACTATCCCAAAAGACGTACATTATATTCTTGTTTCCAACGACGCAAAATATATATATGCCTCAACAATTCCTGAACTTGAAGAAAAAGAAAACACTTCACCAGAGGAATTACAGAATTACATAATTTCCACATCAGCCGATTTCATATATCAGCTTACAATTCCAAAACATTTAAAGGGAAAAATGATTCTGATTACCCGTGCTCCGAAACAGACTCTGGGATTCTGGAAAAATTTCAAATACATACTGGTAAATCTTTCACTTTTAATTTTTGTAATTACAATCTGCATCATCTTTACCATTGTCCTTATTGAAAATTTGAATAAATCGGTTCAATCGGTACAGGAACAGACAATAAAACTTGCAGAAGGAAAACTGGACGAAGCTATTCCTGTAAATCCAACAGGGAACAGAAACGAAATTACAATCATAAGCGAAAGCCTTGAAAAAATGCGCAAATAACTTCT
>CAMOWQ010000076.1 GCA_946628495.1 uncultured Treponema sp.
TTCTTACTTTTGAAATATCCCAAGCCATATTAATACCTCTTTAAAAAAAAATTCGCTGAATTATAAATGTTATAATATCAGTAAATCTTAATGGAAAATCATGCAAAATTCAACTATTTGATAATATTTTGTGTGTAATTTTTGAAGAACTCGTATGTAGCTGGTAAGTTGTAAACAATAATTTTAGTTTCTAACTATTTCCACAGGAATTCCTGTTTTCTTATATTCCTTAAAAAGATTTTTCTGGGCGTGAAAACGGCGGAGAATTTGGGAAAGGGGCAGGTGGTCGCGGGTGCGGGCACGGCGCAGGCGTTTTAGGAATGGGGCTGTTACAAAGATGATTTTCTGGCATTTTGAAAGAATTCCGGGAGTTTTGTAAAGCACGGTTGCGTTTATTATTGTTTTTTCGTGTGTGGAAATGAAATCGTCAATTTTTTTTGTGATAATCGGATAAACAATTGATTCTTGAAGTTTAAGTAGTTCTGGAAATGCAAACAAAAGTTTTCCAAGTGCGCGGCGGTCTATGGAACCGTCTGTCCGTT
Source organism: uncultured Treponema sp. (assembly GCA_946628495.1). Lineage (GTDB taxonomy): Bacteria > Spirochaetota > Spirochaetia > Treponematales > Treponemataceae > Treponema_D. The sequence continues at coordinate 543 of CAMOWQ010000076.1, forward strand.
GGATTATGATGTTGTTTTCTTTTGCATAAGGTGTAAATGTTTCTAAAATTTTATCGCGGGCAATTTCTATTGCATCGTGAACGAGAAGGTCTGCATCTATAGAAGCCCAGCCTTGTTTTTCCATTTGAGAACAGATGTAGTTTTTTCCGGCTGCCATTGGACCTGTTACGGCAACAACTACGGGGCGTTGCGGGGTGTCCCCGCTGGAAGGGGTAGCGGAAGACTGCTTTGCAGGCTGGAGCGAGGGGGAGACTTCCCCCTTTGTATTTTTTAGCGTATTCATTTAGTGAAATTCTCCCCAGTTTTTTCCGTATTCAATGCTCACGCGAAGTGGAACGGAAAGTTCAACGGCATTTTCCATTTTCTGACGGATAAGGCTGATTGTTTCGTCGATTACGGCAGGTTCGTCGGGGCATTCTAGAATAAGTTCGTCGTGGACTTGAAGAAGAAGCTTTGCACCGTTGTTTTTTTCTGCGAGTGCGTTGCTGACATCAAGCATTGCCTTTTTAACGATATCGGCGGCACTTCCCTGAACAGGAGAATTGACTGCCATGCGTTCTGCAGCGCTTTTTTCTATTTTGTTACGGCTGTTAATGTTTATTATCTGGCGCTGTCTTCCAAAAATCGTTTTTACGCTGCCTGTTTTTTCTGCCTCGCTTATTGTGTTATTTATAAAAGCGTTGATTTTTTCGTAGGTCTGGAAGTAACTGCTGATAAAATTTGAAGCCTGGGTGCGCGAAATGCCTAAATCCTGCGCAAGACGGAAAGCTGACATTCCATAAATTACACCAAAGTTGATTGTTTTTGCAGTACGCCTCATATCCGGGGTAACTGATTCTGCCGGTACTCCATAAATTAAGGCTGCAGTTGCTTTGTGAACGTCTGTTCCTTCCCTGAATGCGCGGCACATATTTTCATCCTGCGAAAGGTGTGCAAGAACGACAAGTTCAATCTGAGAATAGTCTGCGGAAATTAAAACTTTGCCCTGAGGTGCGGTGAAGGCGCTGCGGATTTTTCTACCTGCTTCGTTTCGTACCGGGATATTCTGAAGGTTTGGTTCGCGGCACGAAAGTCGTCCTGTTGCCGTTCCCGTCTGTACAAAGTCTGTATGAATTCGTCCGTTTTTGTCTGCAAGTTTTGGAAGGGTTTGTACATAGGTTGACTGAAGTTTTGCAAGTTCCCTGTATTCAAGAATCATTTTTGGAACAATATCGGTGTAAGCAAGTTCTTCCAGAACAGAGGTGTCGGTTGAATAGCCTGTTTTTGTCTTTTTTCCGGGTTTGAGGCCGCGTTCTTCGAAAAGGACTGTCTGAAGCTGTTTTGGTGAAGATATATTGAATTCGTGTCCAACTTCTGCAAAGATTTTCTTTTCTACGGATTCAAGTTTTTGTGTAAGTTCGATGTTGTAATCATTTAAAACCGCGGAATCAAGGTGTATGCCTGTAAGTTCCATTTGTGCAAGTATTGGCAGAAGTTTGATTTCTACATCATCGTAAAGTTTCTGGAATCCTTTCTGTTCAAGTTCTTTTTTGAAAATCTGCCAGAGCTGGAATGTAAAGTCTGCATCTTCGGCTGCGTAAGGAACTGCTTTTTCAAGTTCTATATCGGAAAAGTTCTGTCCTTTTGGAACAATGTCGTTGAATTCAATTCCAATAAGTCCGAGCCGTGTTTTTCCGAGTGTTTCGAGGCTGAATGCATTTTTTCCGTCGCGTTCAGGATTTAAAAGCCAGGCTGCAATCATTGTGTCCTGAATTTTTGCCTTGATTTGATTGAGGTTTTCGAAAAGCCCGTTGGTTGCAAGAATTTTAAGGTCAAATTTTGCGTTATGGAAAATAACCGAAACGCTGGCATTTGAAAAAAGCCTGTCTAATTGCGCAAAGGCAGCTTTCTTTTCTATATAATCGTTTTGTGAAAATAAATCTGATTCGCCTGTTTGAAGCGGGACGTAAATGCCTTCTCCTTTTTTGTAACTTAAGCTAAAACCTACGATTTTTGATGTGATTGTATCAAGTCCCGTTGTTTCGCAGTCAAAGGCAATTTCGTAACAGTTTGATTTTTCTGCTTCTTGAAAAAATCCGTCGATATAAGATTTTAAGGCCGCGTTATCCGTAATGCCTGTGTAGTTTCCTTTGTTTGGAACTGCAACAGGTTCTGCGGAGACTATTGTCGTGTCATCTGCGGCGTTTGTTGTTGTTGAACTGTTTTTACCGGTTGCAGCGTCGTTTTCTGAAAAAAGTGTACCTTGTGTTGGTTCTGCGGCGGTTGTATTGTTTTTTCCGGTTGCATTGGTATTTGTTGCAGTGTTGCCTAAAACTGTTTCGTCTGCAGCGTATTGTTTTGCAACTGCGAGTGCTCCATATTTTTTTAGCGCAAGGGCTGCTTTCTGTAAATCAAACGTGTGTTTTGGAGAATCGATAACTTTATCAATGTCGCTGCATGGAACTGTATTGCACAAGGTTATGAGTTTTTGCGAAAAATATGCGTTTTCTTTTCCTTCTATCAGTTTTTTCTGAACTGCACCTTTGATTTCGTCGATGTGTTCGTAAATGCCGTCGAGGTTTTTGTATTGAATTAAAAGCGTATCTGCGGTTTTTACACCGATTCCTTTTACGCCAGGAACATTGTCTGCCGTATCACCATACAAAGAAAGTAAATCGAGAAGCTGCTCTGGAGTAACGCCCCATTCTGCCTGAACGCCTGAAGCATCGGTAACTTTCCAGCCGCCTCCGTTTTCCGGTTTTAGAATCTGTATTGAATCATTTACAAGCTGCATTAAATCTTTATCACCGCTAAGAATACGGCAGGTTCGTCCTGAATCCTGGCACTTTTTAGCGACCGTTGCAATTATATCATCAGCTTCGTAACCGTCGCATTGTAAAACAGGCACTCCAAGTTCCTTAAGAATTTCTTCGATCCATGGAATCTGTGCATGAAGATCTTCGGGAGTTTTTGGACGCGTAGCCTTATATTGATCGTACATTTCGTGTCTGAAGGTTTTTGTCTTAGAATCCATTGCCGCTATGAGATAGCCTGGTTTGTAATGTTCAAGAATAAAGTGAAGGTTTCTGAAAAAGCCAAAAAGTGCCGAAATATTTTCGCCGCGGTTGTTGATGAGAGGTCTGTTTATGAATGCAAAATAGCATCTGAAAATAAGCCCGTATGAATCAAGAATATAAACTGTTTTATCGTTAAAATCTGCCATAATCAAAGTGTACCGTAACGACTAGTAACTGCCAACAGAAAATTGTAAAATAAATGCGTATGAAAAAGATTATTTTTGCACTTTTTGCTTTTTTGATGGTCGGACAGTTTGTTTTTGCACAAAATTCTTCGCAAAATAATACTGGTTCTGGAGATGGGTTTGAAATTCATGCAAGCGTCCTTAACGGACCAACCGCAATTCCGTCTGCATGGATTATGAAACAATTTGAAAACGGTAAAACTGTAAGGATTGAAGGCGATAATCCTGTTGATGTAAGCATGACTTTTGAAAAGTTTGCATCTCCTCAGGAATTTCTTCCAAAGCTTATAAAAAAAGAAATTGATGTAGGATTTCTTCCTGTAAACGTTGCTGCTAAGGCTTTTTCGTCGGGAAACAAGGCAATTGTATGCTGTGCCATTACTGGAAATACAAATCTTGCGCTTATCACAAAAGATAAATCAATCAAAAAAATAGATGATTTGTCAGGAAAAACTGTTTATGTAGCAGGGCAGGGGGCAACTCCGGAATATATGTTCCGCTGGCTTTTGTCTCAGGCAAACATGCAGGATGTTACTCTTGATTATTCAATTCCTCCTGCAATGCTTCCGGCTCAACTGATTGCCGGTAAAATTGATTATGCCGTTGTTCCAGAACCGTTTGCTACAATCGGAGTTTTAAAATCTCGTGATGTTTTTTACGCAATTGATTTACAGGCTTCGTATGCACGTTATTCAGAATCTGACAGAATGCTTCCTTTTACAGTTGTGGTTGCCCGCAGAGACTTTGCAGTTCAGCATAAAGAGTTACTAAATCTTTATCTTGATTATTTAAGGCAGGCAGTTGAATGGACTTGTAAAAATCCTGCAAAAGCCGGTGAATATTGTGCTGGTTTTGAACTTGGTCTTGCAGCGAATGTTGTAGAAAAGGCAATTCCTAAATCAAATTATGTTTATATTGATGCCCAGAAAGGAAAAGATGATATGGAAAATCTCTTAAAAATGTTCATGTCATTTGATAAGTCTTCTGTTGGTTCAGACCTTCCTTCTGCTGATTTTTACTACAAAAAATAAAAAATTCTGCGGACCGGCGGATGAATAAGGGGCTTTATGAAGTTTCTTCGCAATTTTCTGCATAACAGATATTTTATATCTTTTCTTTCCATATTGTGTATTTTTGCAGTATGGATTATCTGTTCTGTGATTGTTTCTTCATCCCTTATTTTGCCACCTCCGCTGCAAGTTTTAAAAGCCATAATTGAATTGTGTGGCAGTTCTTCTTTCTGGCATGATTTTGCCTTTACGTTTCTGCGTGTAATTCTGGCATTTTGTGTTTCGATGATATGCGGCTTTATTCTTGGTGTTGCAGCCGGGTATTTTAAATCTGCAGAATATTTTCTGGAAGTGCCGCTTTCTATTATAAAGGCTTCTCCTGTTATTTCATTTATTCTTATTGCTTTTTTCTGGTTTAAATCTGGAACTGTTCCTGTTGTGATTGCCGTTGTTATGACACTGCCTGCAATCGTTGGTGATGTAAAAGCCGGTATTCAAAATACGGATTTGTCGCTCTTAAAAATGGCAAAAGTTTACAGACTTTCGGCTTTTCAGGTTTTCTGGAACATAAGAATGAATGCCGTAAAACCATTCCTGCAAAGCGCGGCAAAAACAGCTTTCGGTCTTTGCTGGAAGGTTGTGGCCGCGGGAGAAGTTTTGTGCCTGCCAAAATATTCAGCAGGTACAATCCTTCATACCTCGCAAATGCATCTTGAAACCGCCCGTGTAATTGCGGTTACTGTCCTGCTTGTGGTGTCCAGTCTTTTGGTTGAAAAGCTGTTTGTTCTTGTGTACAGGTTTCTTTCTGGACAAAATCAGAAGTTGCATTTGTACTGATTGACGGAACGTCGTTTGCAGCAGAATTAATGAGTTTTACGCTTATTTTCTCATCAATATAATCAATTACTGCACAATCAACGTTTTTACCCATGTTTGCAAGAATTTCCATGGAAAGAGGATCTTCGATTTCTTTTCTAAGAAGTCTTTTCATAGGGCGTGCACCCATTGCCGGATTATATCCGTGTTCAATCAGGTAATCTTTTGCGGCATTGCTCAAATTGATTGAAAGATTTTTCTCTGCAAGGCGTTCTGCAAGTTCATCAATCTGAATGTCGAGAATTGAAGCAACCTGTTCTTTTGTAAGTGCATCAAAAACAATGATGTCGTCTATTCTGTTTAAAAGTTCAGGACTTAAAATCTTTTTAAGCTCATTTAAAGCGCCGGCCTTTATTTCGGAATAAGGAATTACGCCTTCTTTTGTTGCAAAGCCTGCGCGTCCTTCGTTTGTAATCTGTCTTGCGCCTGCATTGCTTGTCATTATTATTACGGTGTTTCTGAAATTTACAGTATGACCAAGATTGTCGCTGAGTTCGCCTTCTTCAAGAAGCTGTAAAAGAAGGTTAAAAATATCTGGATGAGCCTTTTCTATTTCATCAAGAAGAACTACAGAATAAGGATGTCTGCGTACTTTTTCGGTAAGAACGCCGCCGTCTTCGTAACCAATGTATCCCGGAGGTGCACCAATAAGTCTGCTTGCATTGTGTTTTTCCATAAAGTCGGACATATCAATACGGATAAGTGCATCTTCTGTTCCGAAAAGGTATTTTGCAAGTGCCTTTGCAAGCTGCGTTTTTCCAACGCCTGTTGGTCCTAAGAAAATGAATGAACCTGACGGATGGCGTGGAGAAGAAATTCCAGCCCTGCTTCTGCGGATTGCTCCCGAAATAAGACGGACTGCTTCTTCCTGACCGATTACGCTTTTGTGTAGTTCATCTTCCATATGTATGATTTTTTCGGTTTCGGAAGAAGTCATCTGCTCTACAGGAATACCTGTCATTTCGCTGATTATGCGTTCTATATCGCCAACCGTAACATGCTTTCTTATTGCGTTGCCCTGTTCCTGCCACTGCTTATTGTAAAGTTCCAGTTTTCGTTTTAAATCGATAACTTTGTCGCGTACAAGGGCAGCGTTTTCGTATTCCTGGTTCTGAACGAGTTTTGTTTTTTCTTCGGCAAGCTGATTTATGTTGTTTTCAATTTCCAGAAGTTCTGAAGGACGCTGTTCTTCCTGTATTTTTTTTGCAGCACCTGCTTCGTCTAAAAGGTCTATTGCTTTATCCGGCAGAACTTTTTCCGGAATATAGCGTCGGGAAAGCCTTACAATTGCAGGAATTACTTCAGGTTCATAAAGAACGTGATGATATTCTTCGTATTTTGATTTAATGCCTTCAAGAATCTGTTCTGTTTCCTTGTCGTTCGGTTCTTCTACTTTTACAATCTGAAAGCGGCGTTCTAGAGCAAGGTCTTTTTCGATATATTTTGTATATTCTTTTGTTGTGGTTGCGCCAATTATTTGAATTTCTCCACGGGAAAGGGCAGGCTTCATAATGTTTGAAGCATCCATTGTTCCTTCGTTACCGCCGGCGCCAATTATTGTATGCAGCTCGTCAATAAAGAGAATGATGTCCTTGTTTTCGTGAAGTTCCGTCAGCATTTTTTTCATACGCTCTTCGAATTCACCGCGGTATTTTGTACCTGCAACAATTGCTGCAAGATCAAGTGAAAGAATGCGTTTTTTCAAAAGTCCGGACGGAACTTTTCCTTCGGCAATATGCTGTGCAAGACCTTCGATGATTGCAGTTTTACCGACACCTGGTTCTCCCGTAAGAACAGGATTATTTTTTGTCCTTCGCGAAAGAATCTGTATTATTCTGTGAATCTCTTTATCGCGGCCTACAACAGGATCGTCAAGTTTTTCGCGCGCAATTTTTGTAAGGTCGCGGCTGTATTCTGCAAGAAAGGAGTCTTTCTGTACGGCAGTCTTTTTTTCTGGTTCTGCCTGTTTATCCTGATATTGAATCTGATTGTCAAAAATATTAAAAATACCTGTTGCTACGTCGTTTGCTTCAAAAAGGCTTTTAAAAACAGAATCAACGAGGTTTGCAGTAGAATCTTTGTTTGCAGACGATAGCATACGGCTTTGCAGTGTCATTACGCAGGAACGTACGTCGTTTATGGAAAGACGTTCTTCCTGAAAATATTTTGATGTTATGCTTCCGCTTTCGCGTATTGCGGCAAGCAGGAAGTGTTCAGTGCCGATGTAGTCATTTTTGAAAGTGTTCGATTCGATTTTGGATAAATCCATCATCGTTTTATAGCGGCGCGAAAAATTAATTTGATTCAGGCACGGCATTGCCTGTGGATTTGTTACTGCGCGTTCAAGTCTTATCTGAAGGTTCTTTGCATCAAGCTGTAATTCTGTAAAAATCTTTGCTCCCATGCTTTCGCCATTTTTAATAATGGCAAGAACTACGTGTTCCGGGAGAATCTGTGTGCTTCCATTTTTTCGTGCTTCGTCCTGCGAAAGAATGATGATTTGTTCAGCGCGTGGAGAAAGTTTTTTCATAAAATGACCTCAGTCGCTCATTCATAAAAATTTATGGATTTAAATAAATCCTGTAGAACGGCCGCCCGTAAGCGTTCGGTCTTTAAATCCGCCTTGTTCTTAATATCCTTTTCAAAAGTGAATTCTCCGTTTTCCATAAGGAATTTGATGTATCCGTACTTTGTTTTGTAGAACATCGAATGAAGCTGAGTATCGGTAACACCTTCCAGAGTATTCGTATGAAGTCCAAGCTTTACGGCAGAAATAAAATCCATGGCTTCTGTTTCTTCAATAAGGAGTGAATATTCAGCCTTAACATAGTTGCGCCTGATGAGATTCAGAAGAGCCGTCCTTTCATTATCGGCAGTTTCCTTTCGAATCTTGCGTTCTGTTTTTATAATCATCTGTACAAAACTTATAATTTCTGCTGCCTGTTCAAATTCCGTAAGGCTTGCGCTTGAACAGCAGGAATTTGCAGTGCTTATGTCGAATATGCTTGGAATAAAATCTGAATTTCTGGAATCTGTTACCTTTTTAATCTGGAAATTATGTTTTTTGCAGTTTTCTATTATCGATGGAAATGCTCCCGAAAGAATTGTTGCAGGAATGTGAATTCTTACTGTTATTTTCATGCCTGTTCCAGAATTGCAGAAGTCCGAGGTAAGATATCCGAACTGAAAGCTTGCGGCAATCTGAAGTTTATCCTGTAAAAGTCCGTCTATAAAAAAACAGTTTTCGGCGGCTTTTTCGTAATCAAGACCAGAGGCATACGAAACAATTTTAAGATGATCGCTTCCGTTTATGATGCAGGCACTGTTTCCGTCGCTGTTAATTACTGTTCCCGTGCTGATTTCTCTTCCTAAAAGGCCTCGTTCCTTTAGGATTTTGATGTTCTGTACGTTTTGAGATGCACAGTCTATGCAGATGAATTTTTCGGAATGAGGGCTGCTTGTAAAGGCATCGAAAGCAAGTGTCTGTACCCGCTGTTTGTCCGATTTTGAAAGTTTGTGCGGAAAAGGAAAATCTGCAAGGTTTCTGGCAAGCCTTACACGTGTAGAAAGAACGACATCATCGTCTTTGCCCGGAAAATCGTACCATTCAAGAGTTGCTGCAGCGTTTGATGATGAAGGTTTTTCGTCCATGCCTGTTTTCCTCCGTGGAATTTTGAAATTATTTTCTATAAAAGACTATGTAATATATAAATATCTATATAACTATTTTATATTAAGTATTTTTATCCGTGTGAGTATTTTTATCCGTGGTTGAATCTGGTACTTCGGAATCTGAAAGCATTTCCGGTGAAAACTGCTGCTTTTTTTCAAGAATTTTCAGGTAATCGCGGTAGAGGGCTGCTTTTTCGTATTCTTCGTGCTCAACGGCTGCATCAAGTTTTACCCGTAAATCCATTCTGTCGGTAAGTACGGAACGGTATCCTTTCAGGCGTTTTGGAAGCGAGCCTTTGTATTCTGCAGAAACCTTATATAAAATGGAAAATTCATCTTCGAAAGTGTTGTAGCATTCGGCACAGCCTATTTTTTTAATTATTGGAACGGAAGTTTTTGGAATGCCTGAATCTGTGCCTGTTTTTATTGTACCGATAATCTGTTCAAGAGAAGTTCCGCATACAGGACAGATTTTCTTTAAGTTGATTCTGAGGATTTTATTTATTCCTTCATTCTTTTCCATAGCAAAAAAAATACATCAGAATGTGTATAAAATCAACTGTATGGAAACAGCGAAGGAATGAAAGAAAGGCTTATTATTGAAGTACTTTTTTTGCTGTAAGTTTCTTATAATCAATTAAAAGATTTTTGTTTGATTTTTCTTCTAAACCTCTGGATAAATCTCCGTACTCATAAAATGGTTCATACCAGCATGTAATTACCCCTTCGTTTGGTCCGTGCTTACCAAGTGTTGTTCCGTCTCCAGCAAACATGCAGGATTTTGCTTTCCATAGCCCCTTTGATTTCAGGTTATCAGCAATCAGTTTTCCAGCGGTTCTGCTATTTTTTGTAGCCATGTCTTTTACAAGTCTGATACGAATTGTTCTGTATTTTTGACTTTCTTTTTTGTTATTGTTCTCAAATTTGGCTGCTGAATACTCTTTGTATCCCGGAAAATTACCTGTATAAAAAGAAAAGTCAGGAACACTGTCGTTTGTATAAAATTTATTATGTCCGTCTGTATCATAGACTTCTTTGAACGTTATTTTATTGTCGTATGTTAAAAGAGAATTAACCGCAGTTGCATAAGCAAACATAAAGTATAAGCCATAACCGTCTTCCAAATCGAAATCATAAAAAACATGAGTTGTGGTTACTTCGGAAGTATATCCGTTAGTCCATACATAGCCAATGTAAAAACGACCGTCTGCAATATAATACATTAAAGGACTTTCGGTTTCGCTGTTAAAGCTTTTGGGAGTAGAGGTTTCGTTATTATCTGCCTTGTTAAGCATGTTTGATTCAATGGCATAAGCCCATCCAAATTTTTCCTTTCCGTTGTCGCTGGTAAATTCGTTTGCATAAATCTTTACAGTACCAGATTCGTCGAACCAGCGTTTATCATAATATCGCTGAACATGATTTGTTAATTTTCGTTCTAAAACTATTTTTTCTGCAAATATATTTGTGCAAAACAGAATTGATAAAATAAGGAATAAAATGAGCTTTTTCATGTGCATTTTCTCTTTAAAGAATAAGTTATTTTGGATTGCAAAAATCCCTGCATTCGGAAAACATTCAAAAAACAGTTGCAGGGATTTTGCTTATATCTGGAAAGTCGAATTACAGTTCCGAAAGTTCTTCCTGACTTACCATGCGGATTCCTGCATTTTCGAGTACTTTTTCGGTTTCCGGAACGTCAGTACAGCGGATAATCATGTAAGCTGAACCGGATTTGCGTCCTGTAAAACCGTACATGTATTCTACGTTGCGTCCGTTGTCGGCAAGAATTTTAAGGATGTTGTTAAGACTTCCTGCTTCGTCTGGAATTTCAACGGCGATTACCTGCGTTACTTTTACAATGTAATGAGAACGCTCCAGTGCTGCCTGTACCTGTTCTGAATTATCAACGATGATGCGTGCAATGCCAAAATCGCTTGTGTCTGCAAGATTAATGGCACGCATGTTTATTTTGTGAGTTGCCAGAACGTTTGTGAGTTCCGACAATGCATTTTTTCTGTTTTCAATAAAAATTGAAATTTGTTTAATTGTCATATTTTCCTCCGTTTAGGTTATAGGTTTCAGGTTCTAGTTTTTAGGGGGATGGGGGAAGTCTCCCCCTCGGCTTCAATTCGCACAGCTCATTTCCGCCTACCCCTTCTAGCGGGGACACCCCGCAACGCCCCGTTTAATGGACAAGCTAAAAATTGCTTTCGCAATTTTTCTAACGCTTTCCGATTGAACAC
>CAMOWQ010000077.1 GCA_946628495.1 uncultured Treponema sp.
TTAATCAGCATATCTTCTGCCATCTGATTTGCTTCAGGATGAGCAGTTTCCGGCTTGTCTTTTTCGCCTTTAAGATACTTATCAAACTCAACATAGCACTGGCCTACAAAGTGGTCGCCCTTCATACCAAGAGACTCTGGAGTATCGCCCTTTGCTTCGTGGAACATTTTATAAGCAAGCATAGATTTACAAATATGAACACCGCGGTTATTGATAAGGTCTACCTTGTAAACTTCGGCACCAGCAGCTTTGAGAATGCGGCTAACTGATTCACCGAGAGCATCGTTACGCACGTGTCCAAGGTGAAGAGGTTTATTTGTATTTGGAGAAGAAAATTCAATCATTACGCGGCGGCCTTCGAGAGGCTTTTTACCGTCACTGCTAAAGGAACCGTAACTGTCGCCCTGAGCTTTTACAGCGGCAAGAATTTTAGAGGCAGAACCAGCCTTATCAAGCTTGATATTAACGTATGGTCCTACTGCAAGAAACTGTCCCAAAGATTTATCAGTGATTTTTTCAACAACACCAGCTGCAATCTGAACAGGCGCCATATGAAGAGACTTTGCAAATGCAAACATCGGCGCTCCAAGGTCTCCCATATCTGGATTTGGTGCACTCTGTACAACAATTGAATCTGCGTTTATGTTTTCTGACTGAATGCCTTTTTCTGTTATAAAATCATTAAGAGCTTTTGCAATAATTTCTTTTACTGCCGATTTTGAATCTGCCATTAATATGCCTCCGTAAAAAGCCTGAAAAAAATAAATTATGTTGATTATACAAAATTATAGAAAAAAAGACACTAGCCTTTATTTTTTTACACCGAGCATCTCTTTCATTGTACGCCAGCCGAGCATTGCGCATTTTACACGGGCAGGCATATGCGAAATATCCTGAAGTGCTGCGGCTTCGTCAAGTTTTTCAACTTCTTCTTCGCTGACTTCACCTTTTATCATGCGGTCAAAAATATCTGCAAGTGCAAGCGCTTCATCCTTTGTTTTTCCGATTACTAAATCTGCCATCATATCTACAGAAGCCTGCGAAATTGCACAACCAGTTCCCTTAAAGCTTGCATCTGTAATTACATTGTTTTCATCAAGCATCATCTGTAAAGTAATCTGGTCTCCACAACTCGGATTTACACCTTCAAGACAGAAGGTAGGATTTTCCATATCCGATTTATGGGAAGGATTGATATTATGTTCATTCAAAATTTCGCGATATAATTCTTTAGTATCCAAAACAAGACTCCTGAAACAGAAAAGTAATGATGTGCATCCAGCAAAAAGTTGAATGCACAAATCTACTAATCATTATACCCAGACCACTTTCTAATGCAAGCCAGTTTTTCAAGGAAAATGTCAATTTCTTCTTCTGTATTATAAAAATACAGGCTTGCACGCGCACTTGACTGAACGCCAAGATACTGTCCGAGTGGCTGTGCACAATGATGTCCGGCCCTGATTGCAACATGTTCATCTGAAAGAAGTGTTGCAATATCATGAGGATGAACGCCGTCTACTGTAAAAGTAACAATACCTGTACGTTTTGACGGATCTGATGGACCAACAAAATTTACATGAGGAATCTTTTTCATACCGTCCATCAATCGTTTTGTAAGAGTAGAATCAATCTCATGAATTTTATCAAAACCAACCGCCTGAAGATACCTGATTGCCGCCGCCATACCAACAGCATCTCCTGCAGAAACTGTTCCGGCTTCGAATTTATGAGGAACTTCTGCCCAGGTTGCATTTTCACGCGTAACATATTCAATCATTTCACCGCCGGTTAAAAACGGATCCATTTTTTCAAGAAGCGCTTTTTTTCCGTAAAGAGCTCCGATTCCCATAGGACCGCAAAGTTTATGACCGCTTATTGCATAAAAATCAGCATCAATATCCTGAACATCAACTTTCATGTGCGGAGAAGACTGCGCACCGTCAACAACAAAAACCGCTCCAACTTTATGAGCAGCCTGCCCTATTTTTTTTACAGGATTTGTTACGCCAAGAACATTGCTTACATGAACGATTGAAACAATTTTTGTATGTTCATTTATTTTAGTTTCGATTTCTGAATCCGGAATTTCTCCTGTAGACTTGTCGCATTCAAGAAAAACAAGTTTTGCGCCAGTTTTACGGCATACCATCTGCCATGGAATTATATTCGAATGATGTTCCATTATGGAAATACAGATTTCATCACCGGCTTTAAGATTAGAAAGTCCCCAGCTGTATGCAACAAGATTCAGACTTTCTGTTGTATTTCTTGTAAAAACAATTTCGGAAGATTCCTTTGCATTCAAAAATTCTGCAACTGTATCACGAGAATGTTCATAAGCAAGGGTTGCACGCTCACTTAAATCATATAAACCTCTAAGAGGATTTGCATTTGCCGTTGCATAAAAATGAGACATTGCATCAAGAACAAGAAAAGGTCTTTGCGAAGTAGCAGACGTATCAAGATAAACAAGGAATTCCGATTCTTTTGAATTATGCTCGTCTATTGCCTTAAAAAAAGGAAAATCTTTTCTATAAGGATTTGAGGAATTTACACCAGATTGATTTACAACCCCAGCTGCCTTATTCAAATCTTCATTACTCATAAATTATGCTCCTGTCCAGCCATTCTGCAACAGACTTCTGAATCTGTTCTGACGGAATCATATCGATAACAGCCTGAATTTTTGCACGTGCCAAAATCCGTTCTGCCTGCTTTTCATCAATTCCACGGCTCTGCATATAAAATAAAACATCTTTTGCAATTCTTCCGATTGTTGCACCGTGTTCAGCTGCAACATTATCTTCGGAACAAAGAATTACAGGCATAGATTTATTCACGACTTTTGACGAAAGAACCATTACGTTTTCCATTTCGTTTGCTGTTGAACCGCTGCAGTTTTTCTTAAGGTCAATTACGCCTTTATAAATTTTTACAGACTCATCTTTTAAAGTTCCGTCAACATGCATATTGCACATTGTTTTCTTTCCGTACTGGCGTACAATATGATTCAAATCAAGATACTGATTATTCTGACAGATATAAGCAACGTTCGAAACAAAAGATGCCTTATCTCCCTGAAGTTTTACGGCAAATCCAGAATCGACATGCTTTCCGCCAGCCTGAATCTGCGTAAATTTTACAGAGGCATTTTCGCCGGCAACAATATCCGTATCATCAAGCTGGAAAGCGTCTGCATCAAGCATCTGCACTTTTACAACATGCACCTTAGAATCTTTTTCTGCAAAAATTCTTGTCTGAACAAACTGAGTAACAGAATCATTTTCAGAATCATTTTTATCTGATGAGGAAAACAAAAGTACAATCGTACATTCTGATTCTTTAGTAACATACACAGACTGAACAGAAGCTGATGTTCCAGATGCATTCAGATTAAGAACAAGCGGGTCTGTAACATTTCCACGAACTACAAAAGTCTGCGGTGCTTTTACGACAGAATCAACCAGCTGAGTAAGTTTTTTTCTAGACGCTTCTGCCTCGTCGGCAAGCCTTGTATTCTGAGGCTTTTTTATTTTATCACCATAAGAAATTGCAGGCACACAAAGAACGGCAGAACCATCTGATTTTAATTCAGTTTCGGGAGCAGCGGCAACTTTTTCTACACCCTCTGGAAGTTTTTCAAAAGATGCTTCGGCACAGGTAAAATCCGTAGCAATCTCCACAGAATCGCCGTTCATTTTCATCCAGTTCCAGGTAAGAGAAGGAACGGTATTTACACGAAATTTTTCAAGACTCATTTTCATTCCTCCTACATATTGCCTTTCATTTCAAGACGGATAAGATTGTTCATTTCGACAGCATACTCAAGCGGCAGTTCCTTACTTACTGGATTTGCAAATCCCGATACAATCATACTGCGCGCTTCGTCTTCCGGGATTCCCCTTGTCATAAGGTAGAAAATTGAATCACTGCTTATCCGGCCAATTTTTGCTTCGTGTCCAACATCACAATCCCCGTTCAGAATTTCCATTGCAGGAATCGTATCAGAAAGACTTTCATTATCAATCATAAGGCTTTCGCAGGAAACGCTTGCTTTTGAACCGGCCGCCTTTTCTCCAATATAGACTGCAGAACGGTATATGCTCTGTCCGCCGTCTTTCGAAATAGATTTTGTCGTTATAAGGCTTGAAGTATCCGGTGCAATATGAACCATCTTTACGCCAGTATCAAGACTCTGTCCTGCGCCTGCAAAAGTAATTCCTGTAAATTCAGCCTTTGCATTGCGTCCAACTAAATCAGATTCTGGATAAAGATAAGAAACATGAGAACCAAAACTTCCAGAAACCCATTCAACGCTTGCATTTTCTTCAACCTTTGCACGCTTGGTGTTAAGGTTATACATATTTTTGGACCAGTTTTCGATTGTTGAATAACGTAGATGTGCACCTTTTTTTACAAAAAGTTCTACAGCACCTGCATGAAGGTTTGCTTCATTATATTTTGGAGCAGAACATCCTTCTATAAAATGAAGGTCGGCACCTTCGTCTACGATAATCAGAGTATGCTCAAACTGGCCTGCACCTTTTGCGTTAAGACGGAAATACGACTGAAGCGGAAAACTTAAATGAACGCCTTTTGGGACATAAACAAAACTTCCGCCAGACCATACAGCACCATGAAGAGCCGCAAATTTATGATCTTTAGGAGTGATGAGAGTCATAAAATATTCTTTTACAACAGGTCCCCACTCTTCTGATTTTACTGCACTTTCAAAATCAAGATATACAACACCCTGCTTTGCAACTTCATCCTGAACATTATGATATACAAGTTCTGAATCATACTGGGCACCAACACCTGCAAGTGATTTTCGCTCAGCTTCAGGAATACCTAGTTTTTCAAAAGTTTCCTTTATATCAGCAGGAACATCTTCCCATTTTCCGCTCATTTTTGTTTTAGGGCGTACATAGGTTGCAATATTATCTATATTAAGGTCATCGATACATGGTCCCCATTCTGGAACCGCAAGTGAATTATAAATATCAAGACATTTTAAGCGGAATTCACGCATCCACTGAGGATCGCCCTTTTCATCACTTATTCTGGTGACAATTTCGGGAGTAAGGCCGCTTTCAATACGGTAGAAATCCTTTTCGTTTTCCTCATAACGGAAATCGTAAAATTCCCTGTTTATATCACTTATATTTTTTTCAACGTTATTCTGATCTGCCATAAGCTATTTTATGAATTTTTCAAATCCTTCGTTTTCGATTTCTTTGATTAAACCAGCATCTCCTGTCGTAACGATGCTTCCATGAACAAGAATGTGAACCTTATCAACTTTAAGATTATCAAGGATTCTCGCATTATGTGTAATGATAAGCAGCGAACCGCCAGTTTTTTTCTTATACTCTTCGATTCCGGCAGAAACTATGCGGACTGCATCAACATCAAGACCTGAATCTGTTTCATCAAGAATTGCAAATTCAGGTTTTAACATAAGAAGCTGAAGAATTTCTGATTTTTTACGTTCACCACCAGAAAAACCTACATTCAAATCGCGTTTTGCATATTCAGAATTCATGCTCAAAAATTCCATGCATGCTTTAAGTTCCTTCTGAAACTGAAAAAGTTTTACATGCTCGCCGGTACGCTGCTGAATTGCAGAACGTATAAAAGCTTCAACGCTTATTCCAGGAATTTCTACAGGAGTCTGAAAAGACATGAACATTCCAAGCTTTGCACGCTTATCTGTAGAATCTTCGGTTATATCCTGTCCCTTAAAAAGAATTTTACCACCGTTGATTTTATAAACAGGGTTTCCCATAAGGGCATTTCCAAGTGATGATTTTCCGGCTCCGTTCGGTCCCATAAGAACGTGAGTTTCACCACTATCAATCTGTATATTCAGGTTTCTGAGGATTTCTTTTCCTTCTTCAAGACCTGCATTTAAATTTTGAACGTCTAATAACATACTTAGAATATACCGAAAAAACGCAATGAATACAATAAAAATAACGATTTTTACCAACTGAATTGATAGGTTATGCACGAATATAGAAGTTTATGAGGATTTTTTAATCTGTCTGTCTGGTGAACCGTCATTTTTTTAACTAAATTTTAATCTAATTTAAGTAATTGTTTATTAATTTTTAATCTTTTTACTTAAATTTTACTTGACAAGCTAAAAAAACAGCTGTAATCTAAAATTATTAAAAAAGGGCACGCTTATTGCAGAATGCCCGTAAAAGAAAAACTAAATGAGCGTAAACGGTATTTTATCAGAAAAACGCTTATACAAGGAGATTCCAATGGCAAAAATCATCAGTGGTGGAAACTTACCAAACATTCCATGGCAGGACAAACCGGCAGACTGCTGGCTTCCAATCTGGCGTTACGACGCAAACCCGGTAATCGGACGCAATCCTTTTAAAGGCATGGGACGCATTTACAATTCAGCAGTAATTCCATGGGAAGGAAAATTCAAAGGCGTTTTCCGCTCAGAAGACACATCTGCACGCCCATTTTTGTACATTGGTGATTCAGAAGACGGAATCCACTGGGAATTCCAGAAAGAAAAAATCCACATGCATGACCCGGATGGAACTCCACACGACCCATTCTATGCTTACGACCCACGCTGTGTAAAAGTAGAAGATACTTACTATATTCTCTGGTGCGGCGATTTTGACGGAGCAAGCATCGGTGTTGCAACAACAAAGGACTTCAAAGACTTCACACGCCTTGAAAATCCTTTCCTTCCATTCAACCGCAATGCAGTTTTGTTCCCTAAAAAAATCGACGGTAAGTTCGTAATGCTTTCTCGCCCATCAGATTCAGGACACACTCCATTCGGTGACATTCTTCTTTCACAGTCTCCAGACATGAAATACTGGGGAGAACACAGACTTGTTATGCAGAAAGGCGGACAGGGCTGGTGGCAGGGAGTAAAAATCGGTTGTGGCCCTGCTCCAATCGAAATTGAATACAAAACTCCGGAAGGAAAAACAGAAAAAGGCTGGCTTATGTTCTACCACGGAGTTGCAACAACCTGTAACGGATTCGTTTACTCATTCTCTGCCGCAATTCTTGACCACGAAAAACCTTCAATCGTACGTTACCGCTGCGGTGACTATATGCTCACTCCGGAAATGCCTTACGAAACTACAGGCTTTGTAGATAACGTTTGTTTCCCGGTTGCAGCCCTTACCGACGAAAAAGACGGAAAAATCGCCATCTACTACGGTTGTGCCGACACAGTTGTAGGCCTCTGCTTTACAACAGTAGACGAAGTAGTAAACTTTACCCTCGCCCACAATGAATTGGGATACTGGGATAAGGATCTTGGCAGGTTCTAGGTTTTAGGTGTTAGGTTCTAGGAGGGGGAAAAAGACTTCTCTTCTCCCAGGGTCAATTTATTGCGTCTTAAAAAACAACAGTCCGTCGCGGCTGTTGTTTTTTTTTTGCTGACATAACAGCATTTTCTTTATACAATAAAAATCATCACTATGTTTCGAATTGCAATCTGTGAAGATGAAAAAATAGTTCTAGATTTTGAAAGTTCTCTCGTAAAAAAATGGGCAGAAGAACATAAATGCCCTCTAACTGTTGATGAATACATTTCTGCGGAACAATTTCTTTTTGAAAGTGAAGATAAAAATCCCTACGACGTGCTTATTTTTGACATTCAGATGAAGGGAATAAACGGCATGGAACTTGCAAAAAAACTCCGGCATCGAGGCTGCGATTCAATAATTATTTTTATAACAGGCGTTCCAGACTATGCAATTGAAGGATATGAAGTCGGTGCAATACGTTATATCTTAAAACCCGTAAAACCAGAAATATTAAATTCAATTCTTGATTCAGCATATCAGACAAAAATAAAAAAAGCAGAAGAATATTTCGTACTCGGTCAGGGAACAGACAGGGAACGAATTTTGCTGAATTCAATAATTTACACAGAAGCACGCGGTCACTACGTTTTTTTAAAGACCTGTGAATTTGAACGGGAATGGAAAAGCAGTTTTTCAGAAGTTGCAAAAGCACTGGAAAATACAAACAGCGGTCTGCAATCTGCAAAACGATTTTTCTGTTTACGACGAGGCCTTCTTGTAAATCTTGAACATATAAAACGGATAACAAGGACAGAATGCCTTCTTGATAATGAAGAAGTTCTTCCTGTAGCCCGCGGCGTTTACAAAGATTTGAACGAAGCATTCATAAATTATTATTCGATGGCAGAAAAATAATTTACAAGTTATAATTATCATATGAACAATTTAATAATGTGGCTTTTTATATGTGCGGCAGGCATTTTTTTTGCAGTAATAATAACAATCCTCATACTCAAAACAAAATACGACAAAAAACTTTCAGATTTTCAGGATTCAGTTTTAAATAAACAGAGAGATGAAGTTCAGAACATTTATCAGACAATGAGGGCATGGCGGCATGATTACCACAATCATATTCAGTCAATAAAAGCCATGCTTGCAATGAATAAACTGTCAGAACTTGACGGATATCTTGCAACTCTTGAAAACGACCTTGACGGAATTGATATAGCAATACGAACGGGCAATGTCGGGCTTGACGCAATATTGAGCAGTAAAGTTTCTATTGCACAGAAAAAAGGCATTAACGTTAACTGCAAGGCAAAAGTTCCTCAAACGCTTACCGTATCAGACGTGCATCTTTGCGCAATTGTCGGAAACCTTTTGGACAATGCAATTGAAGCCTGCGAAAAAATTACAGACAGTTCCCGTCCCCGTTTTATACGCATTTATATAGGACTTTTTAAAAGCCAGCTTTATATTTCAGTTTCAAATTCAACTTGTGAAAAACACCGTAAACGGCTTTCAGAGCTGGTTACGTCAAAACTTGGGGAACACGGTTTTGGCCTTCGCCGCATAGACAAAATTGCAGAAAAGTACGACGGCTACGTAAACAGAAAAAATGAGCCGGGAGTGTTTGCGACTGAGGTTATGTTGCCATTGTAAGTGGGGTTTTAGGGGCGGAGCCCCTAGGCGAAGGGGTAGCACGCAACGTAGTGCGGGCGCAGGGGGAGACTTCCCCCTTCTTACAATTCATGCACCAATTTTTACATTTCGTGCACTTTTTTATATATATCAGAAAAATAATGTTATTATCTGCACATCTTAATTTAGAGGTGGTTTATGAAAAGTAAAAAAACTTCTGACAAACCGAAAGGAAACTGCGTGTTTAAAAACATAGGCATTGTTCTTGCCGCATGGTTTAAGCGTTATCCTTCTGCTTTTGTGTTATTGCCTGTATATCTGATTCTGAGGATATCTATTCCCTTTGTTACAACTTTGATTCCGTCCTTAGCAATCAGGTCCATAACGGCGGGAGATGTGCGGAATTTTGTTATTCTGATTGTTGTAGCTGTGCTGGCTTTCTGGATTTTGAATGGAGCTTCAAATATTACAGGAACCTTTGTTCAGTGTCAGAGAACTTACACAAGGCTTGCTTATTTTATGGGGCAGTTTACTCACAAAACGGTCTATACTGATTACGAAAATATTGAGCCCCAGAAAAAACAGAAGCTTCTTGGAAAGGCTGCTAATTCAATTGGTGGTAATAATCAGGGGCCGGAAAAAGTAATGATAGAAGCTACAGAACTTGCTGTAATTCTTTTTGGAATTGTAACTTATGGAACTGCAGTTTTGATTCTGGACTGGAGAATTCTTTTAGTTACTTTTGCAATGTTTATTGAAGATGTGTTACTGCGCACTTACGCAATAAAATATTCTGATGCTCACCGTGAAGAAGGTTCTGAAATCTGGCGTAAAAAGAATTACATTAAACAGAAGAGCTTTAATGTAAGTGCCGGAAAAGATATTAGAATCTATCAGCTTGGAGAATGGTTTAATTCTCTTTTTGTTGAAATCATAAAGCACCGTGCCCAGCTGGAAAAGAAACTGCAGCTGCGATGGTTTTTCCCGACTCTTTCCGGAATGTTCTTTAACTTTGCACGTAATATTCTGGCCTATGCAATCCTGATTAAAAAGGTTCTTGACGGTTCTATGGATGTTGCAACCTTTACTTTGTACCTTGGGCTTCTGGAAGGTTTTACAAACTGGATTTATACTCTTTCTCAGCGTTTTAATGATTTAAGAAAAGCAAGCCATGAGTTTAATGATTTGCACGAGTTTTTGAATCTACCGGAAAGAAACAGGGGAGCTGAGGTGGTTTCGACAGGCTCAACCACCACCAGGGAAAGTTCGCCGGAAATTGTTTTCCGCGATGTCTGCTTTGCATACCCTGATGTTGAAAAAGCTACAATCAACAATCTTTCTTTTGAAATTAAGGCGGGAGAAAAGATTGCCCTTGTAGGAAATAACGGGGCTGGAAAAACAACGATTGTAAAGTTACTTACAGGACTTTATCACCAGAGCTCGGGCGATATTCTTGTGAACGGAAAATCAATTGACGAGTTTGGGCTAGATAATTATCAGGATAATGTGAGTGTCCTTTTTCAGGATACAAATCCAATGGCCTTTACTGTTATGGAAAATATTTCCGGTGCAGAAGAAGCAGATACTGATAAAGACAAGGTATGGGAAAGTCTTAAAAAAGCCGGCTTAAAGGAGAAAATTGACTCTCTGGAAGAAAAAGAAAAGACTTACATTACCCAGAATTTTTCTGAAAAGGGAATTCTTCTTTCTGGTGGCGAAACCCAGAAGCTCCTTCTTGCAAAGGCAATTTATAAAAACGGAAATTTCCTGATTCTTGATGAACCAACTTCTGCACTTGATCCGATAGCAGAAAGCAAGGTTTACGAAGAATACAACAATCTGGCGGCTGGAAAAACGGCTGTCTTTATTTCGCACAGACTTGCCAGCACAAAGTTCTGCGACCGTATCATGTTTCTGGAAAACGGCCACATAGTTGAATGCGGCACTCACGAAGAACTTATGGCAAAAGGCGGCAAGTACAAAGAAATGTTTGATATACAGAGCCAGTACTACCGCGAGGAGGAATAGTTTATGAATAAAAATAAGAAATCAACAATCAGCAAGGTTTTGCGCCTTACACATAAATTGCAGCCGGGACACATTTCGCTTATCATCATTTCGCGCATCTTAAATGTTACAAGCACTTTTGTTCCAATCGTCTTAAGCAGTATCATTCTGGATCAGCTTATTGCAAAAAGACCTTTTGAAGAAATTTTTAAGACTTCAATTATTCTTGTTCTTGTAAGCGGTTTTCTGGGAATGGTTTACTGGGGGCTTCAGCATATAATTGGTGTAAACAACGCTGTAATGGCAGATAAAATTGATAAGATGCTCTGCTATAAAACATTTAATCTTGATTATGATATTCTGGAAAAACGCGATACCTTGGATTTAATAAAAAAAGCTGAAGAAGGAATTAATTCCCGCGGAGACTTTTCAGGCTTCTGCAACAATTTTGCAGGCTTCATAGAAAATATAATTTCAATTGTTTACAGTATTATTCTTCTTATTCCGCTTTTTATTCCAAAGACATCTGCAGTCTCAGGCTTTTTGCCAGCTTTTTTGAATAAATGGTACAGCTTTGTAATTCTTGTAATTTTTCTTTCTTTAACTGTTGTTGTTTCTACATTTACAAA
>CAMOWQ010000078.1 GCA_946628495.1 uncultured Treponema sp.
ATGATACAGCAACTTTGAACTTCAACACTGCAATCAGCCAGATGATGATTTTCATCAACGAGATTTCAAAGCTTCCTGAAGTTCCAAAAGCAATGTGGAGCGACTTTGTAAAGGTACTCAGCCCTTACGCCCCACACCTCGGCGAAGAACTCTGGGAAAAACTCGGCAACAAAGAGACTATCGCTTATGTTGCATGGCCAACCGTAAACGCAGAGTTCGCTAAAGACGATACAAAGCAGATTGTTGTTATGGTAAACGGCAAAAAACGTGATGTATTTGAAGCAGAACCAGGAAGTTCAGACGACAAACTCAAAGAATTGGCTTTTGCACGCGACGGTGTAAAGAAATTTACAGACGGACACGAAATTGTAAAAGTAATTATCGTTAAGGATAAGCTGGTTAATATCGTAATCAAAGGCTAATAAAACTAAATACTATTTTTATATAGCAAAAAAAGCATTCAGTGGCATTTTATTTACCACCGAATGCTTTTTTTTTATTTTATATTTCTTTTTGAATTAGAATGTATATGTTGCAGAAAGATTTATAAAACTGTTCTTTTCCCACGCTTTGAATTCACTATTTTCATCACCACACCAGATATACATTCCGCTTGCAGTAAGAGTCAGATTCTGATCTGCTTTAAATGCGAACTTAGGCATAACAACAACATCTTTATTTTCAATGCCATACATTACGGTAATTTCTGGTGCAATTTTTCCGTTCATGAATGATGTCGTAAAATTGCATACAAGTTTATTGTTTGAATAAGCATTTGCAGCATGGTCTACATCAAGGGAATTTTTATCACATTCCTCACCATGAAGGATATAAGTTCCTGTTTCCTGAACGTTTAAGTTTGCATTCCAGAATGGAAGATCGATATCAAAACCGCCAAGCCATGCAATAGAATTATTATGAACCCAAGGATTTGTACCGTCAAAATCATCTGTAAGATTATATGCAAACTCACCACGTACATTAAAATGCCATATAATAGAAGAAGCTTCTACACCGAAAGTCTGTTTTTTGTCGTAGGCAAGGAATTTATCATCTTCGCTGACAGTACCATTTTTCAAATATGATGTAATGAATGAATCAAGTTTATCGGCATTATAGCTTGGCTGTTTATACCATCCATTGTAGTAACTGATTCCCATATCAACCATACCGAGCGTCCATGTTGCACGACCACCAAACTGACCATATTTCAAGTTATACAAATCAGGATAGATTACGCCAGGATTTGCAGAAAGTGCATTTGCATATGTAAGGGCGAGCATGTAAGCTTCTCCGGCAGTTTCTGCTTCAACTTTTGCGGCTTCGTATGCTGCAAGTGCAGTTTTTTCTGCTTCTGCATAGCCGTTATAAGTTGTCTGTGCAGTTTCTTTTGCGGCAGTTGCAGCGTAATATGCGGCAGCGGCTTCGGAATAACCTTTTCGTAAAGTTTCGAGTGTTGCAGAAGAAACATTCTGGTCTTTTGGATTATTCTTGCTTGCGGCAAACTGTTCATAAGTTATTGCAGTAAGGGCTTGTGCAGCTGAAAGTGATGATAAATAGGTTGCGTACCCCTGGAAAGTTGCACATTCAGCACAGAAAGCTTCGAAACTTAATGAATCGCTTACTCCTTTTGCCTTTAACAACATTCCTTTTGTAGAATCGGCCATTGCAGTCTGATAAGCTGTATAGCCATTCTGTAAAGTCTGATATTTTGTGTTTACATCAGTGTAAATTGAGTTTGCCTTGTCAAAAGCAGCCATTGCAGTTTCCAAAGCTGTTTTTGCTTTTGCAGCAGATTCCTTTGAAATTTCGTAGGCAGCACCTGCTCCGCCAACAGTTGCAGTTGCAGTTGTGTAATCTTTAAATGCAGCAGCAACTTTATCGGTTGCAGAATCTGTTACTTTTCCAGTAAGTGTTGAAACCTGTGCAGGAGTCCATCTTCCATCGGTTGCAAAGCGGTCTACAGGCAAAAATGGAGTGTAAACACCTTCTATATTAAGATTTGCAACAGGAAGACTTACGATGCCGCGTACCATTGGAGTACTTATTCGGCGGTCAAGGTAGTCTGGAATAATGAAGTCTGAATAATTGTCGGCATTGAAATTGTCTAAAACATGAAGCTTGTCACCTTTTCCCCAGACAACACGCATTTTTCCAGCTTCGAGTGTAAAATAGTCGCCAAAACGTCCGCGAAGAACAAGTTCGTCAATTACGTCTTCCGGATGAGACTGGATTGTATCTGCATCCAGGTTAAGTGAAAGTTCCAGATCTGATTTGTTTCCGCTGTAATTGAGATTAAGTGTACCGGCTGGAGTTGCTTCAGTTTCAACGTCTTTTGCAGAAGCGTTGTCTGTATCACTAACATCTACGTATGCACGTACGTCAGTAGAAAGATTTCCACTTACATCAAGAGATGAACCAGAAGAAAGTCCGCCATCAGAAAATGAATCAGAACCAAAACTGTCCGAATCATCGAATCCGCCAAAATCATCAATTCCTTCAGCAAATGCAGAGCCGGCGGTAAGGGCTGTTGTAAGTGCAATTGCTGATGTTAGTAATAAAAGTTTATTTGTATGTTTCATGTTTAAGCCTCATTTGTATAAAAATGCGTTAGCGATGGGAGCCCCTGCGAAGCAGCCGACCGCAGGAGGTGGTGGTTGAGCTTGTCGAAACTACCACCTCCGAGGACGGTGAGCGCTAGCGAAGGGCGGACGTAGCGCCCGACTGCGAAGCGAAGCGGAGCAGTCGGGAACGCCCAATTATTTACCAGTAGTCAAAAAGTTCTGTGTAAAATATCTGGCTGGGATTTCCTTGTCGAGGGCTACAACTTTGGCAATTTTTAGAGTTGTGCTGTGGCCGGTCTGAACGTTTGTAAGTTTGTTTTCCATTGGCATGTCGTAGCCCTGGATTTTCTGAATGTCCAGAACTTCTAGCACTTTTACAAGCTTGTCGTTCTTGTCGTACATTTCTGTGTGAATCGGGTACATTGTTTCCTTATCAACCCAAACCATGCGGTAGTTGTACTGAGTTCCTTTCTTGTCGAGCGGAATCTCTTTGATAACGTAGCAGTCGTAAGTTTTGCCGCTTTCTACTTTCATTGATTCATCGCGCAGGTACTGATGCTCGTCTTCGCTAACATCACGTGTTGTAAGGTCATCGTAGCTGGCGTCTGACCCCATGAAAGCCTTTGAACCTTCGCTTGAGTTTACGCGGCGAACAGATTTGAGGGCTGGAAGATAAATGTGTTTTTCGTCAGGGCCGTTTTCGTCTGTAATCTGAAGGAAGCGGGTTCCCTTGTTTGTTCCGGTTTTAAAATCCATAACGATGTAAGTTTTGTTGCCGTCTTCTTTTCCGTACTCGCGGAACCCGTTAGAATCCTGAGTTCCTTTTTTGTCGGTCAAAATCATATAAACGTCGGTTACCGAATAGCTAGGCTTTTTGAAGTCTGCAACTTTGTTCATAATTTCGTTTCCCTTTTCATCTGCGAAAGCGAAGCCGTTTAATACTGCCAATACCGCAGCGACCATAGTAAGTTTAAGTGTTTTTTTCATTTTGAATCTCCTTGTGGTGGTTTCGACAAGCTCAACCACCGATTTATTTATTTTTTCTGCTTGCTTATGAATTTTGGTGCATACATGTTCAGGAAGCCCGGAATAACTGTCATTGCAAGGAAGCTTGATGTAAACATTACGATTGCAACCAGGATTCCTATGTAGCGCAAAACTACGAACTTACTGAAGCACAAAACCAAAAATCCGAAGCCAACTGCAATTGCGTTTGTTACAATTCCGTGTCCGCTCTTGCGGAAGGTCATTCTTGTAACTTCTTCCAGATCGTCAGATTTTGCACGTTCTTCCTTGTAGGTGGTCATAAAGTGGATTGTGTAGTCAATTCCAACTCCTACAGCTACAGATGCAATAATACTTGTTACCAAATCCAGGTTGATTCCGGCAAAGCCCATTACCATGTAGTTCAGGATGATTGCGAGAGCCAAAGGAACAGCGCCAAGTAAACCAGCCCAACCGCTCTTGAATGCAAGGGCAATGATTAAGAATACACAAAGAAGTGAAATCAAAAGGCTTGTAAGCTGGCTTGATACAATCATCTTTGTCATTGTGTATTCCATTTCGGCAGTACCAGTTGCTTCCAGTGTGTAGCCTTCCGGGAAGTGGTTTTCTGCGAACTTCTGGGCTGCAGCGATAATGTCACCGGTTGTCTGGGTTGAATGGTTACGAAGCTGAACTGTAATTCGCATTACCTGCGGGTTCATGTCGTCGTCTACAAAACGGTCGAGAGAACCGGAAAGCAAGGTAAGATATCCCTGAACTACACCGGCAAGTTCTTCGCGGCTTGCAACCGGGTACTTTGTATAATCGTAAGGAATTTCGTAATAAGCAGTTCCGTTGTAATTTACCTGCTTCTGAAGTTCGTTTACGATGTCTTCTACTTTGGCAGTTTTTCCACCAGCTGCAACGTAAGCCTTGTTTATCATAGCAATTACGTCTTCTACTGTTACGCTCTGTTCAAGAGCTTCTGCATAAGCTGTGTTTGGATCTGTCCAGGTTGAAGGATCAAAGGTTGTAGCTGCAGTGTCATCGGCAAACTCGCTGTCGCCAAAGGTATCGCTGGCAAAACTGTCACTTCCGAATGAATCATCTCCAAAGGTATCACTTGCAAAACTATCATCACCAAAAGTATCGCTTCCGAAGTCATCAAATCCGCCGAAGCCGTCTGTATTTGCAGTATTGGCTTCAATCATGGCAGCGGAATCTGCACCGGCGCCGGTTGTTGCAGGAACGTGCCAAACCTGGTTGATTCGCTTAATAAAGTCTGTGAAAGAAACAATTTTACCAACATCAGGGAATTCTTCTTCCATATATTCCTGCAAGTCATCAACAGCCTTAAGGATTTCTGGATTTGTAAGGCTTCCTTTTTCAGGACCTTTAACATTCAGATAAAGGCTGTTTGTACCGGCAAACTGTTTGTCGATGTAGTTCATATCCTGGCGCATATCGCAGCTTTCAGGGAAGTAATTTACAAGTGCTGTATCAATGTGAAGCATGCGCAGTCCAAGGATAGAAAGTCCAACCATCACAATGATTGAAAGATACAGGCGAGGTTTTGAACCACAGAAGAAGTGATAGATATTATACAAAGTATCACCTTCGGCCTCGGCTGCAGTTTTTCCACCACGTAAGCGTTTTGCGTGTTCAAGTTTGCGGGCCAGTTTTTCGCTGATATTGAGTTTTTTATTGCGGCTTGCCTGAACCTTTTTGCAATCCTTAAGAACAAGAATTGCAGGAATAAAAGTAATTGCAAGAATCAGAGAAATTGCAACACCAACTGCAGTGAATACAGCAAAACTGTGAAGCGGCGCAATCGGACTTGAAATCAGAGAAATAAAGCCGATTACAGTTGTTATACCGGCAAGCAGAACTGCACCCATAACTTCGTGAAGGCCACTGAAAACTGCATCGCGGTATTTGTCCTGCGTAAGTTCCCCTTCTGTCATATCAAGAGCAACATAGTAGTGAGTTAGGACATGGATTCCGTAGGCAGAACCAACCGCAATCAGCGCAACAGGAATTACCGAAGAAACAAGTGTAAAGGTTACGTGGCACAGAGCCATCAGACCCATTGTCCAGCTTGTTGCCATAACAACTGTGATAAGTGGAAGAAGTGTTCCGTCCAAAGTCTTAAAACTGAAATAAAGTGAAAGAAGTACAACTACGATTACCAGCGGAATAAGGCGGGTAAGATCAGCCAGCATGAAAACGCGGCTGTTCTGCATTACTACAGGGTTACCGTAAATTTTTACGTCAAGATTGTGACCGGCAGTTGCTTCGTTTACAATTGCAGTTACGTCGTTCAAAACGCCTTCCTGCATTTCAGCTTCGGAACGAATCTTTTTCTTGCCAAGGCCTGCGGCGCGTTCTGCTTCGTAATCTTTATCATAAGAAGCAAGAGTTATCTGAAGCTGTGTTCCGGTCATATTGTCGTTTACAACAACACGATTGTACATTGCTTCCCATTCGTTCAAACGGCTTTCCAACTGCTGAATGTCGGCTTCGCTTCCAGTGTAAGTATCTGGAATCAACTGGCTTGCAGAAATTGAACCGTCTGATTCACAAACAAAGTCTATGTGAGTGAGCGAATCAACATCAGAAACTTCGCGAAGTTCAAGGGAGCGGTCAGAAATCTCGCGGATTACGTCAATATATTCAGGAGTGAGGATTGTGCCGTTTTTAGCTTCAAGGCTCACACCAATTACCATCATGCTTCCAAACTGCTCTTCAGTTTCAGAAAGGCGGGTATAAGAAGCATCTTTCTGCGGAAGGAACTGACGGATTGAATTATCAATTGCCAGGTCCTTGATGAAAAATCCAAGTACACCGGTTATTACAACACAAACTGCAATAATCAGGTGCGGATGTTTGAAAAATCTTTTAGCAAAATTCAAGGTATGCCTCCAAAAAATTATTTTCATTCGTTCATTTGTTTAATAGTTTAATTTCTTAAACGCTTAAACACATAGACAAATGTAATAATTTCCTATAAAATCGTCAATAGTTTTTTAGAAAATTTTGTTACAATCGGTAAAAAAACTTGAACGGATTTGACAAAAGAAAAAACGCCCCATACAATAGAATTAAACGCATGAATATTCAGGAAAAAAAATGATTACAAAAGAAGAATTACACAACACAAGAGAAATCCTTCACTCGTGTCTGCCGCTTTTTATAGCCTTAGGAGATGAATTCCGCCAGCAGCTGATTATAGACATTGCAGCGGCCGGAGAAAAAGGAATTAATGTAACAGATTTAGCAGAAACCGCACAATTATCACGCCCCGCAATTTCGCATCATCTGAAAGTTCTAAAAGACATGGGATTAATCACTTCTAAAAAAACAGGCACACAGATTTTCTACAAACTTTCAATTCACAAAGATTTGGAAAAACTTTCCGATTTCATTAGTTCAATAAACAAAGTAATCGAAAGTCTTAAAGCAGAAGAAGAAAACGCCTGAATAAATTCTAACAAACAAATCTGCTGATTCAAAAAGGATTCCCTCTCTAACATCATCGCATAAAATAACTATCTGTTATTTTTCTGCTTGCTTTTTAGAAATTTTCCATTAGAATTAATTTAGGATGAGAAAATATAAAAAGCCATTAAGCCGAAGCATATCAATCGGCTGCATTTCATTTATTCTTTCATTATGTATTGTACTCAGCATTGTTAATTACATAAGTTTTTACAGAGCCTTATACGAACGCTACAATAATTTTCTTACAGACATACTAAAACTTGTTGAATACAAAATCGATAAAGATGATTTATACAAATGCACTCAAACGCTGGAAAAATCAGAAAATTACGAAGAAGTCCAGCAGATATTAAATGATATAGTCGAAACATGCCACATACATTATATCTACATCATAACGCCGCTCGAAGCGAAAAATACACACACCTGTTTTACGGTAATGACCGGCATGACAAAAGAAGAAATTGAAAACGAATATAACGAGCAGAATTTCCTTGGTGATATTTTTGACGATTTTCCTCCTGAAACTGTACAGGAATTTGCAGATGCCATGAAAACTCCCGAAAAAATTACATTTGCAACCGACAACGAATCTACAAAATGGGGACATGACTATACTGCAATGCTTCCGCTTACAACTTCAGACGGAAACACATTTACAGTTCTTGCGGCAGATATTTCTGTAACCGATATTTACAAAACACTCAGGCACCATGCTGCAACAAACATTCTCTTAATTGTCGGAATCGGATTTTTATTCTCGATTCTCTTTATTTTATGGGCAGATCACAATATTACAAAACCAATTGAAAAACTTGAACACAGTGTCGTTGAATTTGCACAGACAAGCCACGGACAGAGTGATCCGAATCAGCTTAATTATAATCAGCCGGATATTCATACTTCAAATGAAGTAGAATCTCTTTCGGATGCAGTAACACAGATGTCCGGTGACATGAAGGATTATGCAAAAAACATTCTGGAAGCTGAAACAAAAATTCTGGATTTAAAGCACAATGCCTCTAAGCTTGGAGTAATTGCCTATCATGATGCACTTACTCATGTAAAAAATACGGCAGCCTATGAAAAAGCCGCAAACTCAATAAACGAACTCATCAAGATTAAAAAAGCTGAATTTGCACTTATAATGATTGACTTGAATTCACTAAAACATATAAACGATGAATACGGACACGAAAACGGCAATGCTTATATCACAGGTTCGTGTTCAATTATATGTGGCATTTTTACACACTCCCCTGTATTCCGCATTGGCGGAGATGAATTTGTAGTTCTTCTTGAACACAATGACTACAAACACAGAGATTCACTTTTTGAAGAACTTACATCAACATTTGCAAAAACAGCCGTAAAACAGGACTGTAAGCCTTGGGAAAAATATTCACTTGCAGCAGGAATGGCAGTTTTTAATTCTGAAACAGACAAAGACATAGACAGCGTATTCAAACGTGCCGATAAAATCATGTACGAAAATAAACAGCGCATAAAAGCAACTCTAAGAAGTTAAACAAACAGAGGTTAAAAATGAATTTTGATAATCTTGTAAAAAAAGCCATAGAGATGACAAACTTTTCCTATGCACCATATTCTCATTTTCACGTGGGAGCGGTCCTTCTTGCAAAGGACGGTCAAATATTTACGGGCTGCAATGTTGAAAATGCAGCATACGGACCAAGCAACTGTGCAGAAAGGACAGCCGTGTTTAAAGCCGTAAGTGAAGGCTGCCGTGAATTTGAAGCAATTGCCATAGCAGGAGGAGCGGAAGGCGCAGACGGAAAACCTGTTATTGAAGATTTCTGTCCTCCGTGCGGGGTATGCCGTCAGGTCTTAAGTGAATTCTGCAGCAGGGATTTTAAAATCATTCTTGTAAATGGCAAAGGGGAACAGAAAATATTTACATTAGGCGAACTTTTGCCTGAAAGTTTCAGTTTGAAATAAAACGGCTACCGCACTATCACAACACATAAACCCGGCCGCCACTACCTACTTCTTCCAGTGGTTGTAAGGCTGTCCGCTCAAAAAAGTCTGTATAAGCTCATTATTTTTATACACACATTTCAGCGAAAAAAACGGATGATTTTGTGCAAGAAAATCATAAAAAATTTCGTCGGCCTGCCAGTGTGGAAGTTCCTTTAATTTTGCAATCGGAACCCATTCAAGAATACCTTCCGGGCAGTCGGTTAACAGCTCGCCGGAAAATTTTTTTGCGCGAAAAACATGCATGAATTCGGTGTAAACATCATCAGCATTACTTACATCAACAAACGTTACGATACCGCAATATTCCAAATCTTTTGGTGCAATTGTAAGGCTAGTTTCTTCGAAAACTTCGCGGATGGCACAATCTTCCGGGGATTCGCCGTTTTCAAACTTGCCGCCAATGCCTATCCATTTGTCGTGGTTATAATCATGCTCTTTTTTGATACGGTGCAGCATAAGGTAACAATTGTCTTTTTCTATATAGCAGAGAGTTGTGTTTACAAGAGTTTTCATTATCAATTTCATCCTGTATATCTTTGTTTCAAAATTATAATGCAGACAGACAATTAAAATCCACAGGGCTTTTGCATTATAAAAAAAATTCGACAAACCAAACTTTTCACAATAGAATTAAAAATCATTCCATAAGTTTTTACTTTGTTAATTACATTTAGGAGAAGAGCAGCTTTATCTTACAACCGAATGTCATTATATTCCGCAACATGAATGCAAAATCTATACACAAAAGGAAAATACCATGAAAAAACACTTATCAAATTTTGCAAGGCGTATTCTGAACCTTACGCTTGCAGCTTTAATTCTATGTGCTTTTTCCTGTGCAAGCACTGGCAGTACGGAGAAGAGTACTAAAAATTCCACAAGGTCCGCAAAAAAAACAAAAGCGGCAGACTTCGATGCAAAACTGTTTTACGGAACATGGTTCTGGGATTTTGGATACGACCAGAATCAGTTTGCAAATGAACAGCTGATTCTAAACAGAGATGGAACTTTTGAACTTTACCATATACAGCCTGAATGGTTTGAATACGACAATGGAATCTGGTCTATTATTGAAGATGAAGAATATGGTGCGACCCTGTTACTGAATCTTAAACAGGGAAAAAATAAATTTGAAGATAACTGGCAGACTGGTGATGTAAAAATATATTACGCAATTCACTCTGCTAACGAAAATGAATTTGTAATGAGCCGCTACAAACGCGATTATACGGCAATGGGCTGGATTGAAGAAACTTTTGAGCCTGAAATTCTTAATCATTATATTAAGGTAAAAGACGGAACAGCCCAAAACCTTGCCGGAAAATGGACTTCTAACAAAAGAGGCATTTCAAATACAGAACCATGCGAAGAAATTTATACTTTTAATGCCGACGGAACGATGGAAGATGTATGGACGGAAGGCGACAAACCTCCTGTTTATTACAAAGGAACTTACGAAATTCAAAAGGGAAAAAATGGAAGTATTTTCTATAGCAAATGTACGCAGGAAAGTTCCGACAATATTTCGTTTAAAGAAATCAATTCTCCTATGGAATTCTGGTATGAATATAAGATGATTGGAAATAATCTTATAAGCATGAAATTCATCAAAAACTCTATCAATGGAGAAGAACATCTTGCAGAACCGACAGACAATCCTGCAAAAGTTGATTTTTACTACCGCGACATTCCTTTAGAAACTGTAACCTACCACTGGGATAATTACACATTTACAGATTATTATCCAAAAGGAACTGAATATAAAACTATTGATTTAAGCACTCCATATTTATTTTGGGGCGTTCATGAAAAATTAATGCAGCAGAAACTTGAAGGCTGGTATGACAATGCAGCGTTTAGTGGAAATGCCGTTACAAAAATCCCTGCCGGTCAGACAGGAAATCATGAATACTGGGCAAAGTGGTCTTTGAATTTGCATAGAAGTGATTGGATAGATGATAACACTAAAGAGCAGGTGCATAATCACGAATTTTATTTACCTATCAGTCTTCTTACTCCGTACATGGAATTTCCTGAATCAATGGAAAATAACTTTCCTTCAAAAGGAGATACTGTTTATATAGTTTTGACTGGTACAATCTCTGATGCTTATAAAGCTCCATGGCAGCTTCGTATAGTTGATCAGAGTGATGGCTGGTTCATGATTGGAGACGATTGGCATTATGCAGAAATTGAAAAAGGCAACTTTACTCATGTTTTTGAAGTAAAAATGACAGAAAATGCCCGTACTGCAGATCTTAGTAAAATTGAATTGAATTTATGTTATTGGCAGGACCATTTTGATGAACCAAGAACAATCAGTGATTTTAAATTTGAAATCCTTGACGGAAACTCTCCAAAAATTATTGAGCACACATTAAATTACGGAAACTTCATCTTTAAGCAGAAATCTGTAGCAGGATATGATTTTACCCTCCCAACTCAGCCTGATAATTTACCGTATCAAACTAAC
>CAMOWQ010000079.1 GCA_946628495.1 uncultured Treponema sp.
GCATAAGGGGCTTTTTCAAAAAGACATCTGAGATAATCTTCAGGAGCAATACCATCTGGCAGATTCATTGCCTTATTGTAAGTTTTTCCTTTTAGAAACTCCTTTACCAAATGTGCCACCCTTTAGAAAATGATTCAAAAAATTATCCCTTTTCTGTCGTTTTTCTTCCAACTCTTTTCTTCGTTGGAGGAAAGTAGGATTTGCAATTTCATCAGAAAGTTCCTGAATTGGCACGCGGATATGATATCCATACAAACCTTGAAAATCGGGAGTATCCATTTGAGTTACGTACCGCCAGCCTGAAGACTTACATCCATTTTTGATTTTCATTTTCAAGAGCTGTTCGTATGTAACAACCTTCATTCCTTTTTCTACTGTCACAACTTTGATGAATACTTTTCCACGATAAAGCTTTTCAAGATATCGAACATCCTCTTCTTTTGGTAAATCTTTTTCGCCTAATAGCCAACACCAGCGGTCACACGATGTATAAGGTATATCAGCTAAATGAATTCCAAGCTCTTTCAGAACCTTCTTCTGATATTCTATTGGTTCTCCTTTTAATTTGTCGCAAACAAAAGATTCAAAAACAATAAGAGGAACTTTCTTAATAATTGGTTTATACCAGTATCTAGCCCACCATTTTCGATTATGACCATAAGCATGATAGAAATATTCCCCATCGGTCCATGCAAAATGACAATCCTTAGTAACAACGTGAGGTCTAATCATAATAATACGTATATGTTCTGGATCTCTTAATTTCGCCTTTACAGCTTCAATTAAACAATTAGAATATTTCATAACAGGTCTCCTGGACATTGTTTGATTGGATTATAAGATTAGTCTATATCATTTTATAATATTCAGTTAGATTATTTGTCAAAAAATTCTGTCGAACTTCATTTTTCCATTGCAAAAATCATCTCTTTCAGCTTCAGTCCATTCTTAGCACCGCTTCCGTTCGGATGATTGTTAAAGTACACTTGAACTTTCTTTCCTTCCTTGACTGCTGCCTTTATTATAGGAACAAACTGAGATAATTCATTATCCGAATAATCATAGCAATAACGGGCACTTCCATTTTTAGATTCACCAGTTGAGAACGTCGCTTTCGCACCGTTTGCATGAGTGGAAATTATTGACGTTTGCGACTTCGGCGTATGCGCATACCAGGCATTTGCATTTCGCCCATGAAGACGGATGTACGCATTGATTCCAATAAACGGAGTGTTTGTTACAGTTCCGTCCGGAAGATTCTTGAGCTGCGGCATACGTCGCTCCGTTCCGTTTGCATAAGTGGAAATTATTGACGTTTGTGCCTTACGGCACACAGGCATGTCACAGAACACTATTCCAGCATTACGTTTTTCGAGGCCTTCAAAAACGCTTTCCTTAATCCACTCACGGTGGCGGAATTCTATCAGAGTTGGAAATCCTTCAAATTTCTGGATTAATTTTGCAAGGTAGATGCGGTTATCGTTTGTATAATGAAAGCTCTCCGGCAGCTGAAAAAGAACCGCAGAAAGACAACCTTTCTCCTGCAATGGAGTTAGTGCTGTTTTGAAGGCATCTGCGGCCGTCTGCCAGGTTGAATCTATTTCGTGTGTAAGAAGCCTATTTGCCTTTACGCTGAATTGCAGTTTTCCTTCACTGCGTTCATAAAAGGAATAAAGACGTTCAGCTGTCGGCATGTTGTAAAACGTATTGTTCAGTTCCAGTGCATTGAACTGTGTCGCATAAAACTTGAGAAAATCTTTACGTTTCAAATCCTGCGGATAGAAAACACCTTTCCATTCAGGGTAATCATATCCGCTGGTACCGATTAAGAGGTCTGGCATAGCTTCATTATACAAAGAAACTCAGGTTTTGACCGCAAAATTGCCCCCTTTTTCCTCGAACAAATTTGAATATGATATGAAACGTTTGAACTCTAATCATAAGTCACAAAAAATGATATAATCAGCAATATGAATGATAAAGATAATGCAAACAAAAAAATAAAATGGAATTCGGTTCCACATTACACGTCTCTTGCAGCAGCTCTGACAGGCCTTTTTGGAAATTCGGTGGCAATTACTCAGACTGACAGGCTTTCAGGAGGCGACATCAACAAAGCATACGGACTTACACTCAATACCGGCGACAAAATCTTTATGAAGGCAAATGCAAAAGATAACGTTGCATTTTTTACAACAGAGGCTGCAAACCTTCAGGCAATAGCTTCGACCAATACAATTGCAACTCCAGAAATCTTGTGCACAGGAACAGACAACGGTGAAGATGTAGGATACAGTTTTCTTTTATTAAGATATGTAAATAATGCCGGCCGAAGGTCTGATTATTGGGACGTTTTTGCACAGGAACTTGCGGCAATGCATAAAGCTGATATGAAACCTGATTTTAATAACTTTGGATTTTATCAGGACAATTTTATTGGTGCTACAGAACAGAAAAATACGCCGACTTCAAAATGGATAGACTTTTTCCGTAACTGCAGGCTTGCACCTCAGTTTTCTAAAGCTGATTCATATTTTACAACAGAAGACCGTACAAAAATTACAAAGCTTCTTGATAATCTGGAACGATTTCTTGTAGAACCAGAATCCCCTTCCCTTTTGCACGGTGACCTTTGGAACGGAAATGTAATGTGCGGTTCAGAGGGAAAAGCACTGCTGATTGATCCTGCATGTTATATCGGACACAGGGAAACAGACATTGCATTAACTGAACTTTTTGGCGGATTTCCTCCGGCATTTTACGATGCCTACCGCAATGCATTCCCGTTGCAGCCTGGTTATGAAGACCGCAGAGACCTTTACAATCTCTACCATCTTTTGAATCACCTGAATCTTTTCGGACCGACGTATCTCTGCCCTGTTTTAAGCATTGTCAGCGAATATGTGTAATTTGAATAGTCATGAAACAAAACAGATGCCGGCCGTTTTATAAAACACATACCGACCGGCTCTTACAGTTTACATGCTCATTTTATAAATCTCGTACATATCTTCTTCTTTTAAGAATCTTGCCGAGCCTTTTCCACCATTTACCCCAACGGCGCATTTGTGAGCCATCAATTTTAAATCATCATCGGTAGCTTTTACGCCAAGTTCACGAAGATTTGTAGGCATTTTGATTTCACGGTAAAAATCTTCCATTGCTTCAATGCCTTTAAGGGCAATTTCCTCATCTGAACCAACGGCAGGCACTCCCATAACGTTGATTGCATATCGCTTAAAACGCGGCAGACAATTTTTGTAAACATAGCGGGCCCAGCTTCCCCAGATTGCTGCAAGTCCAGCTCCGTGAGCAACATCGTAAAGTCCGCCAAGTTCATGTTCCAGCTTGTGAGTCATCCAGTCGCCGCCATCGTTTCCGCAACCAGTAAGTCCGTTGTGCGAAAGACTTCCAGCCCACATAACTTCGGCGCGTGCATCGTAATTTTTCGGATCTTTTACAAGAATCTTTGCCTGTTCTTTTACAGTTCTCAACAAAGCTTCAGCCATAGAATCTGTAAGTTCCATATTTCCGCCATTTGTAAAATAACGTTCCATTGTGTGCATCATAATATCTGTACAACCACATGCAGTCTGATAATCAGGAAGTGTCATTGTCAAATCTGGATTAAGGATTGCAAAGCGGGGACGTCCAAAATCACTTGAATAACCACGTTTAACAAGGCCTTCTTCTTTTGTGATAACTGATGAATCACTCATTTCGCTACCGGTTGCAGCAAGAGTTAGAATTACGCCGATTGGCATACAGTCAGTTGCTTTCCGTTTGTAATCATAAAAATCCCAGACGTCGCCATCATTTTTTAAGCCATAACCGATAGCCTTTGCAGAATCAATTGCACTACCGCCGCCAATAGCAAGAATAAAATCAACGCCTTCTTTTTTACAAAGCTCAATTCCTTCGTAAACAAGTCCCAAACGAGGATTAGGAACAGCACCTCCAAGCTTGATATAAGAAATTTTTGCTTCGTCAAGTTTGTCTGTAACGCGCTGCATAAGACCCGAGCGGATTACACTACCCCCGCCATAATGAATCAGAACCTTTTTTCCTCCAAACTCCTGAATAAGTTCGGCAACCTTTTCTTCTGAATTTTTCCCGAATACAACTTTTGTCGGTGTAAAATATCTGAATCCAAACATAGATTTTAATTTATCCTCCTGTGTAAGCCCGCTGGCGGGCTATATATCGCTTTCAAAATTAACTTTCAGGATTAAACAGTTCAATCTGTTCTCCAAGCGGACCGTAGAAAAACGACATCCTTGCATGAAATGCCGGAGTACTTGGTATTACAATATCCTTTGGTTTTATAAAAACTTCGTAACCGGCAGCTTCCACTTCCGCTACAACTTTCTGTTCCACCAGACTTTAGCATTACACCTTCAGCCCAGTTATCGGTTGAGTTACTACTGTTTTATTCTGAGATGTTTCCATACGTTTTCCTAAAGATATTTTTTTTCGTATTCCACAAGAGGAATCGGTTTACTAAAATAATAGCCTTGAATAATCTCGCAGCCAAGTTCGTGCAGACGTTCAACCTGCGGACGGCGTTCAGCACCTTCGGCAAGGCATACAAACCCCAGTTCTTTTGCAAGAGCAATTATATGTCGCAAAACTGTAATATCTTCTTTTCGTTCATTCTGAGTTGCAATCGGGTCTACAAAACTTTTGTCTATTTTTAAGGTATCAATTGGCATTTGTGTCAAAAGCGAAAGTGAAGAAAAACCAGTTCCAAAATCATCCATGGAAATTTTAAAACCATGGGCGCGTAGTTTATGCAAAACAGAAAGCATGTGTTCCATATTATCGTAAGTAGCGCTTTCTGTAAGTTCAAA
Organism: uncultured Treponema sp.; assembly: GCA_946628495.1. Classification (GTDB taxonomy): domain Bacteria; phylum Spirochaetota; class Spirochaetia; order Treponematales; family Treponemataceae; genus Treponema_D. The sequence continues at coordinate 4,851 of CAMOWQ010000079.1, forward strand.
ATCTATAAGGTGATGTTCCACGCCATAAGAATCTACGATGCCCGAAAGCTTTTCAATAAGATTTTCATCATACATGCGGCTGCGAGAAAGATTTACGGAAATTGGATAAAGAGGTTTTCCTTCGTTTTTCCACCGCTGCATAGACTCACAAACTTTTGCTAAAACAAAATCATCGATTTTTGCAATTGAACCGTCTTTTTCAAAAAAAGGAATAAATTTATATGGCGGCAAAAAATCCTTGTTCTTGTAATTCCAGCGGATAAGCGCCTCGGCACCTTTTATTTTTTCCGTCTTAATATCAAACTTTGGCTGAAGATATACAACAAACTCATTCTGTTCGATTGCTGTTTCAACATAAGCCTTTATATAGTTTCCCCACGAAAGGTCGTCGTGCATTTTATCCGTGTAAAAAATAATTTCTGTTCCAGCCTGATTTGTACAGAGTGCCTGAGCCATTTTTGCAAAATCTGCAACCCTGTTCCCAGAAAGCATTGTTCGCTGCATAGGAACCACACCGCACTTGTAATAGATTTTATAAAAAGGATCTTCTTCCAGAACAGAAAGTTTTTCAAAAAAAACAGTAAGTTTTTGTTTCAGTTCTGGTTCGGGCATATCTTTAAGAAGCATTGCAAAATTATCATTATGGCAGCGTGCACTTGCATAGATAAAATCTGCTTCTTTCATTGCTTTAACAATATTACTTAAAACTTTGTTTGCAGCTATGTGACCATAGGCTTCATTAATTACGCGAAACTGTTTAACATCAAAATGTGCAAAGGCATAATCATCAATTTTTTTATCGCCTGGAACTTCCAGAAAAGCTTCAAGATAATTCCAGCTGTAATTGCCGGTTATTGAATCTGTAAATGCAAATTTGTATAAAACTTCTTTTTCAAAGTGATTAAGACTATCGTACATAACATGAATTGCCCTATCGTCATAAAGCTTCCATTCATGCAGAATTCTGATTTTTTTATAGCCGTGAAAAACACTAATTACTTTTGGATTTTCTTCTATGCATAAATCGCTGTAAGGACGGTGCGCATTGTCTTCCTTTGAAATTTCTGAAAAAAGATTTTTGATGAACGGAAAATCAATTTCTACATCATCGTCAATTTCTACTGAATAAAAAAATGATGAATCAAGCTCAAGTGATTTTAAATCTGCAGGATATTCAATTCGGGAATCGCCGCCTCTAAACTCAATGCCTATAACTTCTTTCTGTAAGCCGTGCACGAAAAAAACTCCCGGATAATCATAAGTGCCAAAGGAGTTGGAATATTTTTCTATTACAAGAGGAACCACACCTTTATAAAAAGCCTGAATATCCTCGTTTGAAGCGTCCATATAATAGAGAATTCTTTTTGGCTTATATAACTGATTGAGTTTATTAATAAACATGTTCTTATCATAACATACAAAATCAGTATTTTCAAAAAATATCCCGGACTTTTGCCGAAACTTTATTATTCCAGTTTTCGCCTTTTTCAACAGAATGCCACTGCTCTTTTGTGCCGGTAAACTTTATGTCCTCAAGGGCTGTACAGTATGCAAAGGTTCTATCACCTATATACGTGACGCTTTGTGGTATTGTAACAGATTTGAGTGCTTCACAATCATAAAAGAGCTCATAAGCCAAATTTTTTACTTCATCAGGAATTACAGCATTTTCTGCGTCTTCAGGATTATTTATTGCGTCATAATAAGCTTCCTTTCCCTGGGAAATTATTCCTTCTATGAAATCACTAAAACCGTCGTCGGAAAATCCGCCATAGGCCTCCCTTAATTTTTGGCAGAGAGATTCATCAACCTTCGGCATCCCATTTTTCTGGCTGAACTTCTTCAAACGAAAGGGAAATTGCCTCATGGTTGCAGCCCCACCCTTCAAGAAAAATCTGATTGATTCGGTCTGCAACTTTCTTTTTAATGTCTTCATTTTTTGGATATGCTTTTATTGCGATGTATGGCATTGTATTTATCTCCTGCTAAAATATAGCATGCGGATAAACGAACTTACTATTTTCCCAAAATCCGTGATATAATTAATTCATCAATTCAAAGAGAGGCCCCAGATGGAAGTTTTTGAAATTCTTAAAACTCTTCGCGAGAAAAATAATCTTACGCAGGAAGAAATGGCAAAACGTGTGAATATTTCACGACAGGCTGTTAGCCGATGGGAAACCGGAGAAACTCAGCCGAATCCCGAGATGCTTAAAGTTCTTTCGCGCGAGTTTGATGTTTCTATAAATACACTGCTTGGTTCACCGCTCAAGCTTTTCTGCCAGTGCTGCGGAATGCCTCTTACCGAAGATTCCATGATTAGCCGTGAGCCGGACAAAAGCTTTAACGAAGACTACTGTAAATGGTGCTACGTGGATGGTAATTTTATTTACAAGCAGAAAGATTCCCTGATTGATTTTCTTTTAGAACATATGCCAAATCCTCAAAACCAGAGTGATGAAGAACGCAGACAATTTTATGACACAATGCTTTCGCAGCTTAAGCATTGGAAGGCGTAAGCAGTTTTAAAAAATTTACAGGCATACTCCGACCGCCGCCGCAAACTTCATTCGCTTCGCCTCGAAAAAAGCAACAAGCTGTTTCTTTTTGGGTAATACGGACAGTGGTATACTTTAAGTATCAAGAAGGTAAAGCTAAAAATTCACAGGAGGAACATTATGCCAAGACCAAGCACAAAAGAAGACCTGCTCAAAGCAGCACAGGAAAACTACACAGAACTCATGAACTTTATTGATGGAATGACAGAAAAGGAGCTCAACACTCCCTTTGATTTTTCCGGACAGCCAAGCAAAAAAGAAGCACACTGGAGCCGCGACAAAAACGTACGCGACGTTCTGATTCACCTGTATGAATGGCACAAGCTTATGATGCAGTTCCCAAAGAACAACGAAAAAGTAACTGACAGCAAAAAAGCAATTTCAATTTTGCCGCCGGATTACAGCTGGAAAACTTACGGTGCAATGAACATCATGTTCTGGAAAAACCACCAGGAAACAAGCCTCGATGCCGCCAAAGAAATGTTCAAAAAAAGCCACGCCGACGTCATGAAACTGATTGAAAATTATACCAACGAAGAACTCTTCAAAGCAAAATATTTCTGCTGGACCGGCAACTCCTGCCTCGGCTCATATTTTGTAAGCACCACCTCCAGCCACTACGCCTGGGCATTGAAGAAACTGAAGGCACATAGGAAGAACTGCGGAAAATAAAAAGGGGGGGAATCTACCATCTTCCCCCTTCTCTTCACCACTATTCTCTACCCAGATAAACCTCACCTACTTCTGAATCTGTAAATCCTAAGGTTCCATTTTTCTTAAAGAAAGTGTTGCAGTCCCACAAGAACGGACAATAATTATAGGCATCGCAATTATCAAGTACATTTTTAAGCCATTTTTCCATGCCTTCTTTTTTGGTATAAGTTCCGTTTGAATTTTTCTTTTGAGCTACACCGTATTCACCAATAATAACACCGTAACCTTCATCAATAAATTTTGTCATTTTTCTAAAATCGATATTCATGTAATTGTAATCGTTTACACCGCCCCAGGAATTTTGTACAGATCCCCAGCTTGCGCTTTCACTAAGAATACAATAGGTAGACGGAGTGTAATAATGTACCGAAATAATCAGTTTTTGAATTGAATTTGTTGGATCAGCTGGCATTTTGTAACTTCCGCTGCAAGTTTTGTTAATATCTGTATCGTATCCCGGAATTAAAAGAAAGCGTTTTTTGTTGTTTCCGTCCTGTGAACGGATTATATCAACAAATTTTTGTGTAACTTTTGCTGCAAGCGTATAACACTGGCTTTCGGAAAGATGTCCGCGCTGATAATTTATAGAAGAATCCAGGCGACTGTCTACTTTTGTGTTAACTTCATCATTAAAGCGGGCTCCAACTTCCTCGTTAGCTCCTTCAAAAATCAATTTATAAGAATAATCTTTAAAATATTCGCCAACCTGCTTCCACATTGCTTCATAAATTTTCCATGCAAGCTCTTCATCATGACTGAACATTCCCCACCACTGATAATCCCAATGGTCGTTAATCATTACATATAAATCACATTCCAAAGCCCAGTTTACAACCTGCGCAACCCGTTCAAGATAATTCTGGCTGATTTCAAAATCTCCACGGCTCCAGTCCATTGTATGAGTCCATGCAACAGGAATTCGTACGCTGTCAAAACCTGCATCCTTCATTGCCATAAACATTGCTTTTGTTGTACGCGGCTGTCCCCATTCAGTTTCGTAGGCAGAAGCGTCGGCATTGTCAAAACCAAGCCAATTGTTTGTAGCTTCCATTGTATTTCCAAGGTTGATTCCGTTTCCCATCAGTTTAATAAGCTGCTGTGCTTCCATATTTTCGTAATCTGAATCGTCAACTGTTGTGTAAGTATAAGGAGATTCGTACGGGTCGATTGTGAATCCCTGAAATCCTGCTGGTTTTGTTTTCTGTTCCTGTGAAGTTTCCGAGTTTGTAGTTGATGTACAAGCCGTAAAAACAAGATTTAATGCGGTTGAAATTGAAATGATTGCCAAAATTTTTGCTCCAATTTTCATAAGTTGCCTCTTTTATTGTGATTTTTTATATGTGCTTTATATGCATTTTTTTTTGCAGTGTTTCGATTTTAAATCATCGTTTTGGGAAGAAAATACAATTTTGTGCAAATTTACATAACGTTTTGTGCAACAGACGTTTGGGTGAATTAGCATTTTTGCAAGGCGCGACATTTTATTTGCCAGACAGTTTTTATTTTAACTTGTATGCCTGCATCCAGCTGTCGCCGTTACGGAATTCGGTTGGTGTGAGCGAAGTTTTCTGTTTGAACTGCCGCATAAAATGAAATTCCGTTTTGTAGCCGCATTTTTCTGCAATTTCAGCAATTGTCATGTTGGAACGCGCAAGTAGAGATTTTGCTTTTTCCAGACGACCCGCAATTACATCTTCAATCAAAGTAATTCCAAAAGTTTTTTTATAAAGATGCTGCAATCCCGAACGGCTCAATCCTACAAAATCTGCCATTTCATCTACCGAAATAAATCGTTCAGGGTCTTCGTAAAAGCGAGTTCTTAAATATGTAAGTTTGTCATTTTTAGAAGTAAGAACTTTTGATGACGGCAGTGCCTTTGATTGAACAATCCGACCAAGCATAAGAAAAAAAGTGTTTGTGTAATTCTGCTTAATTTTTTCGTGGTATAAATCGGCAGAAAAATGTTCGTAGGAAATCTGATGTATAATAGAAGAAAGTGTATCAATTCCACTTCCAATATAAACAGGAGTGTCAAATTCGAGTTTCAGCTCTTTTAGAAAATTTTCGTCTTCCGGTTCAAGCCCAAAATAAAACCAGTCATCCACATACAAATCTTTTGCAGCCCAATAAAAAAGCGGGGAATTTCTGTTTATCATGACATAGGAATTCTTTTTTACCTGATGGCGTTTTCCGTTAATAATAAAAATTGCAGGAGCTTTTACAAGAATAAATAACGGTGCACCAGGACCTCCCTGAGATTCGTATCTGAAATTTTTATCGTGAACGTGATTGTAACCGATTGAACCGATTTGAATTGCCATAAAATTACAACTCCGTATACTTTTTGTTGTTACCACGGGCTTTTTCCACAGGATATTTTTTCTCGTTCATGTCCATCTTCATGTTTATAATTTCGTCTTCGTCGAGACCGAGCACATCTAAAAAGTCGCGGTCTGAAATAAATTTTCTGATTCTGTTTATGGTTGCTTCTGTCATTTTGAACTCCTCTTCCCTATTTTTCTATTTTATACCAGGTCAAAAAAATTTTGTGCTTTACAGTAAAGTTTTCCGGATAATTTTCTTCAAGCATTTTTTTGTGTTCGTAATCAAACTGTTTTATCTGCTCTTCGTTCATTGCCGCCATAACTCCGCGGCTCGAAAGCATCCGACCATGCCAGGTTTCTCTTGTAAAAGGAAGATCAACAACCATACTGTCCATCTGTGGATTTTCAAAATGATGAGTTGTCAAATCTTTTATTCCGGGATTCCCACCGCTCCAGTTGCCGTTAATCTTTTTTACAAGTCCGTTTGAATCGTGAGTAATCTGTTCCTCTTTCATATAGCTCATGTAGATTTTCAAGAAGGTGCCACCACTGCGCAAAAACTTTTTTATTTTTGGAACGATGATTGAAGGCTCAAAATACCAGAAGCATTGTGCGGCTGTAATAACGTCAAAACTGCTGTCTTCAAAATCAAGTTCTTCTGCAGAGCTCACAAGATAATCAATGTTCATACCATCCGAAAGCTCCCTTGCATATTTTATCTGATTTTCTGCAATATCTGTTCCAAGCCACTGTCCGCCATATTTGTACATGCCGCGCGGAATTACACCGGTGCCTGTTCCCAAATC
>CAMOWQ010000080.1 GCA_946628495.1 uncultured Treponema sp.
TTTTTGACTGGCAGCGATTTTTTGTGTATTCATGTTTATAATGCGTTTGCCCTGTGTGAATCAGATTAAAAACAATTAATTCTAGTAATTTTACTCTTTTCTAGTTGCAAAAAGTAATTTATATTTAAATATGAGGTATATATGAAAAAGAATTTTGGAAAACAGACGTTCATGTTCCCTATGCCAGTTCTTATCATTGCAACTTATGATGAAAACGGAAATCCTGATGCAATGAATGCTGCCTGGGGAGGAATTCATGATACAAATCAGATTGGTATCTGCCTGGATAAGAGTCATAAGACTACAAAAAATATTCAGAAAAGACGTGCGTTTACGGTAAGCATGGCAGATGCTTCTCATGTAAAAGAATGTGATTATTTTGGAATTGTAAGCGGCAATACAGAACCTGAAAAAATAAAGAAGGCTGGTTTTACAGTTACAAAATCAGAATTTGTAGATGCGCCTGTAATCAACGAACTTCCAATGGTTCTTGAATGTGAACTTGTGGAAATGAGTGGTGACAGTGATTATATAGTTGGAAATATCATTAATGTTAGCGCTGATGAATCAGTTCTTACGGACGGAAAAATTGATGTTTCAAAACTAAAGCCTGTTTGTTATGATCCTGTTAGTCATAACTATAATGTCCTTGGAGAAATTGTAGGAAAGGCCTTTCAGGACGGAAGACAGATAAAATAAAAGCAGACCGCAGACGGTATTCAGGGCAGGGATAATATGCAGTATAGAAAGAATAAAAAAGGTGAGGATGTTTCTCTTTTAGGATATGGATGTATGCGTTTTTCGACAAAAGCCGGGCGTATAGATTTGGATAAGGCTGAAAAAGAAATTCTTGCCGCTGTAGAAGCCGGTGTTAATTATTTTGATACGGCATACATCTATCCGGGAAGTGAAGCGGCCTTGGGCGAGATTGTCGAACGCACAGGCATACGCGAAAAAATACGGATAGCGACAAAACTTCCGCAGTATCTTATAACGAACCAGACTGCCCTTGATAAATATTTTTCTGAACAGCTTTCAAGGCTTCGTACAGATTTTGTTGAGTATTATCTTATGCATCACCTTACTGATTATTCTCAGTGGGAAAAACTTAAGGCAATTGGTATAGAAGACTGGATTAAAGAAAAAAAAGCTTCGGGAAAAATTCAGAATATCGGTTTTTCTTTTCATGGTACGACAGAAATGTTCAAAAAGATTCTGGATGATTATGACTGGGATTTCTGTATGATTCAGTATAATTATCTGGATGAAGTTTCGCAGGCAGGTGTAAGCGGATTGCATGCGGCGGCTGAAAAAGGCATTCCTGTTATGATAATGGAACCTTTACGGGGCGGTAAACTTGTAAATCTTCTTCCTGAAAGCGCAAAGAAAATGATTTCACAGCATCCGCATGGATGGTCGGCTGCAGAATGGGGATTCAGATGGCTTTATAATCAGAGTGATGTTACATGCGTGCTTTCGGGTATGAACAGTGTAGAAATGGTTAATGAAAATGCAAGAATTGCCTCTGATGCTCCTGCAGGCCATTTTACCGAAGATGATTTTGCCTTTATTGGAAAGATAATTGCCGAAATAAAACGGACGGAAAAAGTTGGATGTACGGGCTGCCGGTATTGTATGCCTTGTCCTAAGGGAATTGATATTCCGGGCATTTTCCGTGGCTGGAACCTTATGTATTCGGAAACAAAGGTTTCCGGTATGAAAGATTATTTTCAGACCACTGTTTTACGTAAAGATTCTGCATTTGCAACTGCGTGTATCGGCTGCGGAAAATGTGAAAAACACTGTCCGCAGAATATTCCGATACGCGAAATGCTTGTAAAAGCAGACAAGGCCTTACGACCATGGTATGTAAAGCCTGTCATAACAATTGCAAAGAACTATATGCTCCGCGAAAAGAAATAAACTGGATTTTATATAACTAAATCTTGACTGCTGCTTCTTTTAGAACGGAGATTACTTTGTCGCACCACTGGTCAAATTCAGGATCTTCTGTCTGACATTCTGGATGTGAAAGTACGTAATTCAGCGAAATCCGCACGCCTTTATTAAACGGCACTGTTGTTTTCATATCCGGCACTACACGTTTTAATTTTGAATTGTCAAATACAACAGAAACTGATTTGTCTCCTGTAAGGCTGCCTTCAAAATCATAGCCATACTTATCTCCAGCTGCGCTTAAAAAATCAGAAGAAACATGTACGGCATTCAGTTTTACCCCGAGTGCATCTGCAATTGTCTGATAAATCTGGTTCCAGGAAAGAGTTTCGTCTCCTGTAATCTGAAATGCTTCACCAATTGCATGACGGTTTCCCATAAGACCTGTAAATCCTGTTGCAAAATCAATACTGGAAGTAAGTGTCCATAAAGAAGTACCGTCTCCCTGAATGATGACAGGCTTATTTTCCATCATCCTCTTTACAACCTGGAAAAATCCCTTTTTGCCGTGAACTCCGAGCGGAACAGTGCGTTCATCGTATGTGTGGCTCGGGCGGACTATAGTAACAGGAAATGCTTCTTCACGATATTTTTTCATAAGGAAGGCTTCGCATTCAATTTTATTTCTTGAATATTCCCAGTGAGGATTTGCAAGTGTCGTACCTTCTGTGATGATGTAATTTGCTGCAGGCTTATTGTACGCGGACGCTGAACTTATAAAAATATACTGCTTTGTTTTGTCTTTAAAAAGCCTGTAATCGCGTTCAACCTGTTCTTTTGTAAAACCAATGAATTCGCTTACAACATCAAAGTTCATGCCTTCAAGTTTTTTACGTGCCTCTTCTTCGTTTGAAATGTCGCATGTTATCTGGTGTACGCCTGCAGGAACATCATTCTTTCTGTTGCCCCGGTTTAAAAGCCAGACTTCCCATAAAGAATCTTGCGAAAGTTTTTTTACGATTGCACTGCTTATAGTTCCTGTGCCGCCTATAAATAGAGCCTTTGATTTTGTATTTACCTGAATGTTTGTCTGTGCCATTCATTCCTCCTGTGTAAGGCCGCACGGCAGGCGGCCGGTGTTCTATCGAAAAGCGTTAAAAAAATTGCGAAGGCAATTTTTAGCTTGTCCTGCTCCGTAAGCCCGCTGGCCTATACCATCATTTTGTAAATGTTCGTGCAATCTTCTTTAGTGAGCGTTACAAAACCCGAAATTGAGCCTGTGCGTCCATCACCGTTGCATAGAACATCAACAAGTTTTGGAATGTCTTTTTCGTCTGCTCCGAGTTCAGCAAAATTCTTAGGCATCCCGATAGAAACAAGAAAATTCTGAAAAGCGTTTATTCCTTCAAGTGCCGTAACTTCCGGATGCGCAAAATCCATCTGGCATCCCCATACACGCACTGCAATCTGGGCAAAACGCATTACATCATGATTCATTACATATTTAAAAACTGCCGGCATTGTAACTGCAAGACCTGCCCCGTGAGCACAATCATATAAAGCTGAAAGTTCATGCTCAATGTTATGACTGTTCCAGTCCTGACTTCTACCGACTCCACAGGAATTGTTATGCGCCATCATACCTGCCCACATTATGTTTGCGCGGGCTTCGTAATTATCAGGATTTTCAATTACACGCGGGCCTTCATGCTTCATTGTAAGGAGGAGCGCTTCGATAAGTCTGTCGGTAACTTCAACTTCTTTTGTATTTGTAAGATAACGTTCATAAAGGTGTGCCATAATATCGGTAATGCCCGCCGCTGTCTGATAAGCGGGAAGTGTCTGTGTCAGTGCCGGATTAAGAATACTGAATTTAGGACGTATTGCATTGCTTCCGGTTCCTCGCTTAAACATTCCTTCTTCTTTTGTTATAACAGAATCTGGACTTCCTTCGCTTCCTGCTGCTGCAATTGTAAGAACTGTTCCGACAGGAAGGGCTTTTTCAATAGTTTTTCCACTGTAAAAATCCCAGAAATCACCGTCATAAACGGCACCTGCAGCTATAGCCTTTGCAGAATCAATAACGCTTCCTCCGCCAACTGCAAGAATAAAATCGATGTTTTCCTTTTTGCAAAGTTCAATTCCTTCGTATACAAGTCCACTTCGTGGATTCGGTTTTACGCCGCCAAGACTAACAAAATCAATACCCTCTGCACGCAAAGAATTTTCTACTCTGTCTAAAAGTCCCGATGCCTTTGCGCTTTTCCCGCCAAAGTGAATGAGTACTTTAGAACCGCCGAACTGTTTTACGTAGCGGCCAGCCTGATTTTCGGTATCTTTACCGAATGCAAAAAATGTAGGTGAATAAAATGTAAAATTTTCCATGTTTTTTCTCCTTTTTAGTTTTTTATTGCCTTATGATATCAGAGGCTTTTTATATATTTCATGTATTTTATATATTCCCGGTCGGTCGTAAGATGTTCCAGAATGATAGGAATATTGCTGTCGGTTTCGTTAATTCTGTCAATGTAATATTTAAGCGGAAATTCTCCGTTGCCGGGCGCACATTCTTCAAGCTGCAGTGTGTATTTCTGTTTAAGATGAATATCCTTTATGTGGCAGCTCCTGATTTTGTCTCCAAGAAGCGAAATGCATTCATCAACGAATTCTTTTGCATGAAAATATCTTTCAGCTGAATTTATCATGTTGATGATGTCAAGATGCACTGCAAAACGTTCTTGTCCGACGTCTTGAATAAGTTTAAGGTAATCCTGCGGACCTGTTGGAATCATCCATGGCATTGGTTCTAGCGTAAAATATGTTTTTTGTGGTTTTGCCTTATCAATAATTGTTTGAACCATATTTACTGTCTGTTTCCATGCCTCATTCGAAAAATTTTCCCTGTATCCGCCGTCCCACCTTTCTCCGAATGCTCCGGCAACATTTACTGCACAACGTGCGTTCAAATAATCGGCAAGCTGAAGCTGTTCTATGCAATAATTCATGTTTTTTTCACGTTCAGCTGCATTTTTGGAAAGCGCATTTCTCCAGATTCCGACTTCTGCAATCGTAAGTTCATAGTTTTCTGCTGCGTTTTTATATTCATCAATCAAGTTTTGCGGGGCTGTGCTATCCAGCGGAAATACAACTGCTGTGCATCCAAGTGTTATCTGCTGTTCTGCCCATTGTTGTGGCGATTTATGCCTTAATGGGGATGATGTCCCGAATTTCATAACTGCCTCTTTTTAGTAGAAAAATTAACAAGCTGATGAACTTCTATATAAATAATAAGCCCGAAAATTAAAAAAAATACAATATTTTTATTGAAAATTGCCCGTTTTTTGTTATTATGAATTTTTAATCTATGGACAAAGAAATTATTAATTATCCGCATATTCATGGTGTTGCAATTACAGACAGCGATATTCCCTCTGTTTTTCCGTCCCACTGGCATAATGCTGCGGAATTTTCTGTTATTCTGAATGACGGTTGCCGTTATAAAATTGGTGATGAGATTGTTTGTCCCAAAAAAGACGATATTTTGATGATCTGGCCACGCGAACTGCACAAAATTATTTATCATCCAAAAAATTCCAGTCTTTTTATTCAGTTTTCATCGCGGATTATGGAGTCGAACACTGATTTAGTTGCCGCTGCACGTTTTCTAAATGCCTGTCATTTAATATCATGTAAGAATGAACCTGAGGTTTGTGAAAAAATCGCATCTCTTATTTACAGAATCCGCGATATTCATGACAAAAATCAGTACTTTTCTGAAACCAGATGTAAAATCCTTGTTTATGAAATTCTCGTTCTTGCCGGTGACTATGTGATGCAGGAACACCGTATTCAGATTGGTGATGAACGTTTTTCGGATAAAGCCTGGGGCTATGTGCGGGATGCCTGTGCGTATATTGCAGAACATTCATCTGAAAATATTACACAGTCAGATGTTGCGGAAACTGTCGGTTTAAGCCCGTTTTATTTTTCAAAAATATTTCATGAATATACGCAGAGAACTTTTCCTTCTTATCTTGCAGGCATACGCATTCAGAATGTGCTTAATCTTTTGGAAAATGAAAATCATTCTATAACAGAATGTGCTTTTGCAGCAGGATTCCAGTCTACAACTACGTTTAACAAAATATTTATGGAATTTACCGGATGCAGCCCGCGGGAATACAGAAAAATGCACAGCCGCATCCGGTAAAGATTTTATATCATTTTTATTTTACGGCATTTACACCGTCACACTTTTCAATTGTATCAATTGAACCGTCTTCGTTGTATTTAAATTCAGCAACACAAACGCTTCTATGGAAAAGGCTTCCTCCAGGAAGCTGTCCTGTATGATAGAAAAGATAAGAATGACCTTTAAAATCTGCAATTCCCGGATGATTTGTGAAAACTCCGTCCTTGTCTGTCATAAGAACTCCGCCATATACCCACGGACCCGTTGCATTTTTTGAAGTAGAGTAGGCAAGGTGTTCAATGTGCTTGCCTTCTTCGAAAGCAGCGTAAACCATATAGTAAAGATTGTTTCGTTTGTAGAACCATGGACCTTCACCGTAAGAGGTTCCTGTATCATGACTTCCTTTTGCAAAAGATTCTACAGTCATAGGAATTTTTTTAACACCAACTTTTTTATCATAAGAAATCATGTCTTCGTTTAAAAGCACGTAGCGTAGTTCAGGATTTCCAAAATAAAGATAAGCCTGTCCATCATCATCAATAAATACTGTGGGATCTATGTCGTTCCAGTCGCCTTCGTTTACAAGCGGATATCCGATATCCTTAAAAGGACCTGCCGGATTATCAGAAACGCCAACTGCAATTGCCATTCCGCCGTTTTTTTTGTGAACAGGGCAGTAAAGATAGAATTTTCCGTTTCTTTCTATACATTGAGGAGCCCATGCACGGTCATCTGCCCAGCTGATATCATCAAGCGAGAAAATTTTTCCGTGGTCTGTCCAGTTTACCATGTCTTTTGTAGAAAAACACCGCCAGTCATTCATCGTGTAAAAATTGTTCACAAGCTGATCTTCATCATGCGTCGTGTACAGATAGAGCGTATCTCCGTAAACCATAGGAGCAGGGTCTGCCGTGTAGATGTTTTTGATGATAGGGTTTTTGTGAAAAGTTTTTTCTTCCATTTTTTTTCCTTGTGCAGATATTTGTGCACTTATTGTTAGTAATATTAATAGTTTTAAAACAAAGTTTGTTTTTGTTTTTTTAATTTTTTTTATCATTTTTATATGCCTCAGTTTTTTTTGTAATGTTTTGGTAAAACGATTTACTAATATTTTAAGCAGAATGCTTGTGTTTTTTCAATAGTAAAAAAGTGATGAAAGAAACATATTCAACATAAAAATAGTTTTGTACTATTTAATATAAATGTTTGTAATTCAGAAAACTGCTTATGATTTTTAGTTCTGATATGTTTTTTCAGGCTGATTGTAATCCATCATAAAATCCAATATAATAAAAATATGAGTCAACATGGCACGATAACTAAAGATAATCATGCAGCTTTATGGCACGGTCGTTTTCAGGAAGGACCTGATGCAGCTGCAGTCGCTTTTGAAACTTCCATTCATGTCGATGAACGCATGGCAATGGATGATATAACCGGCAGCATAGCACACGCAAAAATGCTTTCTCATGCAGGTATTATTTCCGCACAGGATGCAGACAGTATTATAAAAGGTCTTGAATCAATAAAATCCGATTTGGAAAACGGAAGCCTTTCAATTGATTATTCTGCAGAAGATATACACTCTTTTATAGAAGCAACTCTTACAGACAGAATTGGCGAAGCCGGTAAAAAAGTTCATACAGGACGCAGTAGAAACGATCAGATTGCACTTGATGAGCGTCTTTATTTGCGACGTTTTATACCTGATATTCAGAATACAATTCTTACGCTTATAGATGCACTTGTTCAGATTGCACGCGAAAATACAAAAACTCTTATTCCAGGCTTTACGCACATGCAGCATGCACAGCCGGTTACACTTGCACATCACGTTTGCGCCTGGGCCTGGATGCTTTACCGCGACTGGACACGCCTTGAAGATTCTTTAAAACGCATAAATGTTTCTCCTATCGGTTCATGTGCACTTGCAGGAAGCGGTCTTCCGTTGGACAGGGCTTACGAAGCTGATTTGCTTGGTTTTGATGAAGTTTCACCGAATTCTCTTGATTCTGTTTCTGACAGAGATTACTGCATAGAAACGGCTTCAAACCTCAGCCTGATACAAATGCATTTGAGCCGTGCCTGTGAAGAAATAGTACTTTGGTCTACGACAGAATTTGCATTTGTGGAACTTAGCGAAAAATGGGCTACAGGTTCTTCAATTATGCCTCAGAAAAAAAATCCTGATTTTGCAGAGTTAATTCGTGGCCGCACAGGAAAAGTTTACGGTGATTTGTTTGCACTTATGACAATGATGAAGGCTCTTCCTCTTGCTTATGACAGGGACATGCAGGAAGATAAAGAACCATTGTTCGATGCATGTGATACAGTCCTTTCATGTCTTAAAGTTTTTACTTATATGATTTCTTCTGCATCCTGGAATAAGGATAATATGGAAAATGCATGTTCAGGCGGTTATCTTAATGCAACTGATATTGCAGATTATCTTGTACGAAAAGGAATGTCTTTCCGTACTGCACATGGAGTTTCTGCAAAAGCCGTTCGTATTGCCATAGAACGAAAATGCGAGCTTGATGATTTGCCGCTGGAAGTTTTTAAGGAATGTTCTGAACTTATAGATGAAGATATCTATTCTTTCATAACTCCGCTTGCATGTGTTCAGGCAAGAAAAACTGCTGGAGGACCTGCGGAAGAAAAGGTAAAAGAGCAGATAGAACGCTTGTCAGATTTCTGCAAGAAAAATGTAAAGGCTTTGTAATGAGTATGAAGATTTTGTAATAAGACAGATGCTTTATTATAAAATTGATTGCAGGGAATTTTATCTGCGTATTTTGAAATGTAAAAAACCGGTACCCGTAAATTAATGTGCCGGTAAAAATAAAACTACGCGGATGCTGTTTGTTTTGAATGGTATCCGTATGCAACCGCTGAGGCGGAGGAGATTATTGTTATGAAAAAAATTATTTTTGCAGTTCTTATGGCAGCTTCTTTGTTGTGTGTTACTGGATGTAAGAAGAACGAAAAATCTAAAGTTGACCCGGTAACAGCTTTGAAAAACCGTGGTTTTTTTGTTCTTGGTCTTGATGATTCTTTCCCGCCATTAGGTTTTAGAAATGATGATAACGAAATTGTAGGATATGATATTGATCTTGCAAAAGAAGTTGCAAAACGTCTTGGTGTTGAATTCCGTGCTCAGCCAATTGACTGGGATGCAAAAGAAATGGAACTTGAAATTGGTAAAATTGACTGTATCTGGAATGGTTTTACTATTACAGAAGACAGAAAAAAGGCTCTTTCATTTACAGAAGCGTATTTGAATAACGATCAGGTTCTTGTTGTAAGAAATGACAGCGGAATCAACTCTCTTTCAGGAATGGAAGGAAAAGTTGTAGGACTTCAGATTGGTTCAAGCGCACAGGAAGCTGTTGATGATAATGCAGTTTTTGCATCTTCTGTTTCAAATATGATTATGTTCAAAGACAATATTACTGCATTGAATGATCTTGGAATCGGCGGTGTTGACGGTGTTATAATGGACAGTGTTGTTGCAAATTATTCTATCGCTCAGACAAAAAAGCCTTTTAAAGTAATTGATGAATCTTTGGCTAATGAAGGTTACGGAATTGGTTTCAGAAAGAATGAGCCGGAACTTCGTGATGCTGTATGGAAGATTCTTAAAGAAATGCAGGCTGATGGAACTGTTGCTGCAATCAGTACAAAATGGTTCGGTCGCGATATTTCTACTATTAAATAATGCATAAGGCAAGCTGTGCTTGCCGATATGATGCTTCTGGAGTACAAATTTTGATTTCTGACCGATATATAAAAATGCTCAAGGCTATGCTGGATGGTTCACTAACAAGCCTTGAAGTATTTTTTCTTACTATTCTTTTTTCAATTCCGCTTGCACTGCCTATTGCTATGGGCAGAATGTCAAAGCATAAGCCTCTTTCTGCTGTTACAAATGTTTTTCTGCTTATAATCAGGGGAACGCCTCTTATGCTTCAGCTTCTTGTCGTTTATTTTGGACCTGGGCTTTTTATAAGATGGCTTGTTTCTATGGGGTATGATCTTACTTTCAGATGGAACAGGTTTGTTGCAGCAATTGTTGCTCTTTCTATTAATTATGCTGCTTATTTTGCAGAAATATATCGTGGCGGAATTGAATCAATTCCAAAAGGACAGTATGAAGCTGCAAAAGTCCTTGGTTATACAGGCGGCCAGACTTTTTTCCGTATAATTATTCCTCAGGTTATTAAAAGAATTGTTCCTGCAATGGGTAACGAAGTAATCACTCTTGTAAAAGATACTGCTCTTGTTTCTGTAATTGGTGTTTCAGAACTTCTTATGGTTGCAAAGGAAAGACAAGGTGCTTTGTTTTCTTTTGTTCCTCTTTTTATTGCCGGAGTATTTTACTTTTTTATGAACTGGATTGTTTCTGTATGCTTCCAGCGGCTTGAAAAGAAACTGAGTTATTATATGTAAAAGAATATTTGCAGATATTTATTTAATATCAATGATTTATAGATTTGTGATGGAAAAGTTATGGAAGAAATAATCCGGGTTGAAAATCTCCGAAAAACATTTAAAGATAAACTTGAAATATTAAAAGGAATCTCTTTTTCTGTAGAAAGAGGTGAAGTTTTAAGTATAATCGGACCAAGCGGTTCAGGAAAATCTACAATGCTTCGTTGTATTTCCCAGCTTGAGCAGGTTACAGACGGAACTATAAAGATCTGCGGAAAGGTTCTTGTTCAGAATGGTGTTTATACCGATAAAGAAACCCGTCATGATATAATATTAAAAAGCGGTCTTGTTTTTCAGAATTTCAATCTTTTTCCACATTATTCTGTAATGCAGAATATCGTGCAGCCTCAGGTTCGCGTGCTTGGAAAATCAAAGGATGAGGCTGAAACTGTTGCAATCGGCCTTTTGCGTCGTATGGGACTTGAATCAAAGTCTTTGAATTATCCCTGCGAATTAAGTGGTGGTCAGCAGCAGCGTGTTTCTATTGCCCGTGCCCTTGCGCTAAAACCAGAGGTCCTTCTTTTTGACGAGCCTACATCTGCACTTGATCCGGAACTTACAGGTGAAATTCTTGCTGTTATAAAGGAGCTCGCTTCCGAAAAAATGACAATGGTTGTAAGTTCCGGATCA
>CAMOWQ010000081.1 GCA_946628495.1 uncultured Treponema sp.
AAAAAGAATAAGAAACGGTATAAAAAAAACTGCTGCAGGAGGATAACTTTCAGGAAGCAGCATACCTATCATAATGCCCTGTACAATCGAAATTGTTGATGTATATATCAAATTACCACGTAAAAGGAATCTGAGGGCAGAAGCGCAGGAAGCACCAAGCAATGCACACAAAATAACCGTTAATGCAGAAAAACTTTTTGTAAAAAAAAGCATGAGAATCTGAACAAGAAGAATGATGATAAGCCGTATAGAAACTTCTGAAACGGAAGGCTTTTTATATATAAATGGTTTTACAAATGCAGAATGCCTGCTCATTTTTTATCCTCCTTATTTTTTTCTTTTAGAATGTTTATTGTCTGACACAACGGAATTCTAGACGGACAGACAGAATTACACAATCCGCAGTCCGTACATAAATCAACAGCCTGCATATAAACTTCTTTATCCGCACACGCAGAGGAAGCAAGTTCCCGGCACAGAACATCAGGCTGAATGTTTACAGGACATATTTTCCGGCATTGTCCGCATCTTATACAGGAATAAATATGACTATCCGTAAATGCAACGCCTGAAATAAAAGTTACAGATTTTACGGATCTTGTAACAGGCACATCCAGAGAAAAAACTTCCGAACCGCAAACAAGCCCGTTTATTATAATCAAAGCTGGCTTTTTTTCAAAACCGCCAAGCTGGAATACAATATCACGCAAAGTTGTTCCCGAACGGACATTCAGCACGCATGAAGAATACAGGCAGTCGCCAGAAAAATGCACGTTTTTTCCAAGAACAGGCATTCCGAGAACTACAGTGTCGTATACATCAACAAGAGTCGAAGCATCAACAAAAATGCAGTCTTTTGTAACCGAAAAATTACACAGTTTTTTTAAGCTTTTATTAAAACCTGCAATAATTTCTCTTGGAGTTCCCGACGGATATTTTTTTACATTAACATATAGATTTACAAAATTAAGGCTGTTTCCGTCCGTATTTTCTGATTTTTCTGAATTAGAAGACTTTGTTTCATCAGCGGAGTTTTTAGATTTTTTTTCATCTTCTTTACCGGCTTTCAGTTCATCTGACTGCACAACACCTTTCTGAGCCTGCACTGCTTTTTTTTCAAGCCTGCGTTCATTCTGATTCCGTACAAAAAGAACGTTTTTTGTACCCATAACAGAAGCAAGAATTTCAGAAGCAACCGTTATCTTTTCTGAATAAAACTTTGTAACAAGGGCATCAGAAAGACGCATATTATCTTCATCAAATAAACGTACAACAAGAGGAAGAGTTTCTGTTGAATTTTTTGCATTGTTTTTATCGTTAGGATTATTCCGTTCAAGATAATTCTTCAGCTGTTCTCCAAGACCTTCCTGTCTGGATACATTAAATGTATTTACTACTCCGCTTTCAAAAAAAATATTGCAGATATCATCAGCAGACAGATTCTTATAATCGCGAGGTTCAATTTTTTTTCCAAGAAACTGAAATTTTCCGTCAAGCTTAATTTTTACAGCCTGCTGAACTTTACCGTTATAATTTACGCACGGAGAGATTTCGAGTACAATCCCCGGAATAGATGCATGAATTTTAGATGCCCTCTGAGCTCCAGAAAGAGGAATTCCTATAACATCCCCTTCATTCACTCTGTCACCAGGCTTTACAATACATTTACATTCCGTATCATTTTCGCAAGAAAGAGGAATTGTTACAATTTTGGGTAAAAATGCATTTTCTGTAAATTTATAATTTTTTATGGCAGCAGAAACTGCAGGAAACGTCTTCATTTTTTTCCACCTGATTTACTGGATTTCATAATAACGGAAAAATAAATAAATAGTAACATCAAAATCGAAAATACCATAATAATAATGCAAAAAAAGCTTATTCTTACTGATTCAGACGAACTATAAACAGGTCTGAAATCTCCGTTTGACTGCTGAGACTGCAGTACTTTTTCTATTGCATTAAAAGAGAGATTGTCTATTGAATTATTAACGGCATACCTGAATGAATCGTCAAAACGGATTACAGAATCATTCTTGATTATTTTTCCGTCTATTTCTTCATATTCCGGAAAAACAACTTCCATAGGATAAGCACTTTTTCCTGAATAATAATCTGAATTCAAACTTATATACGGATAGGAAGCAACCATCCATGTCCATTTGTAATAATCTTCCAGGCCCGGAAGATTGCAGCCATCATTTCTGTCTGTTCTGTCTGCCGAAAATTCAATATTTTTTCCAGCAGCCGGAAGCATGACTTTTTTCTTTCCTATACCGGAAGAATTTCCTGTTGAAGTATAAGATACCAGGAAAAACAGCATTATAACAAAAAACTGGGCTGTAATCATTGATAAAATTACGATGCGAGATTTTTCGGCAAAAATAGAAATCATTCTTGCAGGACGAATCATGACAAAAGTGAATGAATTTTTATAGGCATAATAATCGGCTTCAACAATGTAAAAAAGATAAACTGCAGAACATGAAGAAGCACAGACCATAAGAAAGAAAAATCCTGGTTGAAGTCCACAGGCAAACGCTGCAACAAATGCAATCAATGCCATTGCCGTAAGAAAATAATTCGAAATCAGGCTGAATAAAGCACCGTTACGTTTCCATAAATTGGATGCGCAAAATGCATATAATATTCCTATTGAAACAGAAATAGTAACCGGATACAGAGGCATACAATACACGAAAAATAAAAACGGAAAAGCTGAGATAAGAAAAACAACTCTGTTACGGGCAAGCCATGCAAAGAAAACAACAATAAAAGTTATTATCAATGGAAGAAACCACGGATATGCGGATTTTGCATCATAAGCGGCATTTATTCCATAATTCTTTAATTCCGAAATACAGTATGGAATATTCTTTTTCTGATTTTCAGGAATATAGTAAATACGGAAATCTTTTGATTCATCAAAAAAGAAAAGATTTCTTAAAGACAGATAATTATTATCCTTGAGGATATCGGCAAGTAAACTGCTGCTCAAAGCCGCCATGGACATTGCAGAACGTCCGTCTCCCTGAGATGTAAGCAGTTTGGATTTTAAGCTTACAGAAGGAGAATACGGCAGATATTGATTCGACAGAGAAACAACGCCTTCCATCTGATTTGAAGAAAAGACTTTCATTACAACTTCATCATCAGACGAAACAGGCACATACAGCTGAGAATAATTATCCCACATTTTTCCGGCAGGAATTTGTCGGAAAAGGAAAAATAAAAAACAGCATACAATTACAGATAAAAGCAGGAGGCACTTTTTTAGCAGGGACTTATAATCAAACATAAACGAAAATGCCTATTTTAAAAGTGAAAATGAAAGACCGATAAAAAAACCCAATACACAGCCAAGCATAACTTCCATTGGAGTATGCCCATTAACTTCTTTTATAGGCTTATATTCAATAAGATTCTTATCTGCTAGAGAACGTCCTAATTCATTTAATTTTTTTGCCTGCATACCGCTGGAACGCCTTACACCAAGTGCGTCACGGACAGTAATCATAAGAAAACAAAGCGAAACTAAAAAAATATCAGAACCTGCACCGTTCCTTACACCTATCGTAGTACAAAGGGCTGTTACAAGAGCTGAATGACTTGAAGGCAATCCTCCCGTCCTCCAGAACATAAGCTCCAACAATTCCCTTATCGATTTTACTTTTCCATATATTAAATTGATGACAGTCTTAATGAACTGAGCACATAACCAGCTAGAAAGGCATGCCAAAAATGTCGGATGAAGAAAAAAAGTACGTAACTGTTCTTTTGCTGCTAACCACATACTACAATTTTATCATCAGAGTGTAATTTTTACTAGTAGAAATAGCATAAACTAGTTCAAAAAGCATTTTTCTGCTATCATAAAAACGTGGATTTTAAGGATTTTGAAACAGGAATAGACGACGAAGACAGAAGGCTCGATAAAATTGTACGAAGATTTCTTCCAGCTTCCCCTCTTTCGGACATATACAAATACATAAGAAAAACTCTGATTAAAGTGAACAGAAAAAAAACTTCACCAGACTATCACATACAGCATAATGATAAAATTTCCATAGCAGCATTTCTTCTTACAAAAAATTCAGCTGAATCAGAAAACGCAAAATCAATGCAAACAGAAAACGTAACGAAAACAGAAAACGTAACGAAAACAGAAAACGTAACGAAAACTGAAAACGTTCACAAAAAAAATATTCAGAAAAAAACAGAAGCCGATTGTAACTTTCAGATTATTTTTCAAAATGATGATTTTCTTATCATTTCAAAACCTTACGGAATTTCGGTTCATGGCAAAGAAAATTCTCTCGATACCTGCGTAAGAAACTATATTTCCGAGCATTCCGAAAAACAAAAGTCTCTTTCGTTTCATCCAGGCCCGCTGCACCGTCTGGACAGAAATACAACAGGCATACTAGTTTTTTCAAAAAGCCTTAAAGGTGCAAGAAGATTTTCCGAAGAACTTGCATCCCATCAGATTCAAAAAAAATACATAGGAATAATGCAGGGCAACTTAAAAGAAAAACAACTCTGGAAAGACAGCATAGAAAAAATCAATAATGATGAAAAAAAATTTCATACGGTAAAAGCTTCTTACGGTCATTCACAGAAAGAGGAAGGTTCTATGCACGCAATAACACAGGCAACTCCGCTTTCTCACTCTTTCTATAAAGGAAAAGATATAACATTAACGGAATTTCATATATTAACAGGACGAAAACATCAGATTCGTGCACAGTCGGCGCTTCATGGATATCCGCTTTTGGGAGACACAGCTTACGGGGCCAGAAAAAACGTTCATTCAAAAAAAGAATATTTTCTTCATGCAGTAGAAATGATGTTTCCTGCAGAATTTGCAGAAGAATTCAAAATGCCGCAAACTATTAATTGCAAAGTCCCGGAAGACTTTCTTGAATTTTTCCCGGATTGCAATGACATTTTTCATACATAAAAAGATGTAAACCACAGGTAAATAAAGCAAGGTAAAAACTTGTTATATACCACAAATTGAATTATAATAAATATAAATTATGCAGAATCCCGTAACTTTTCTTAAAAATAAACTGTCTCCAACAATGGTATACGCTCTTGTAGGCGAAAGCGGAACCGGAAAAAGTTTCCGCTCAAAACTTCTTGCCGAAGAATACGGTATAAATGCCATAATTGACGACGGACTTCTTATTCAGGACGAAAAAATTGTAGCAGGACGATCTGCAAAACGTGAAAAAACCTACATGGGAGCTGTACGTGCAGCACTTTTTGATGACAAGGAACACAGAGACGAGGTTGCACGATATCTTAGAAAAAAGACCATTAAAAAAATTCTGATTTTAGGCACATCAGAAAAAATGGTAATGAAAATAGCCCTAAGGCTTCAGCTTCCACAGCCTCAGAAAATAATTCATATTGAAGACATATCAACTCAGGAAGAAATAGAAAAAGCAATTAAATCCCGTCAGATTGAAGGAAAACACGTAATTCCAGTTCCTTCAATTGAGGTAAAAAAAAGCTATTCACAAATTTTTACGACTTCAGTACATGACATTTTTAACAAAACCAACCTTTTCAAGAAAAAAGGAAAGGTTAAGAAAATGATGGAAAAATCAATTGTACAACCGGAATTTTCAAAAAAAGGTCGAATCGAAATATCAGAAGCAGCCCTTACACAGATGGTAATGCACTGCGTTAAGGAAAATTCCCCTGATGTTACAATAAAGAAAATCGTTATAAAGACAGACAGTAGAGGATACAAACTTATCATTACAATAGACGTTCCGTTTGGAACCCAGCTTAACGGGAAAATTCATAAACTGCAGCAGTACATAATTGATAAAATTGAATCATTTACAGGAATTCTTATTGAAGAAGTCTGCATTGTAATAGACAAAATTGTTAAATAAATTTTTAACCAGCCTTTTTCAAGAATAAAAACTTACAGAATAAAAATTTATTTGAATAAAATTTAATTAGAATTTCCGCTGCCTTTTTTTGACACAGAACCTTTTACACCAAAACTCTGAAGAACAGACCTTACTGCAAATTCAAGTTCCTTTCTTACAGGATTCATTGGAAGAACAAAATTACGGCACTCTGTCCAGGTTCTTGCATATAATTCTGTTGCAGAATATTTTCCCTGAATTTCCTGCTTCCAGTCAGTTAATCCTGCTGCAAAATCATAAATCATAAAATAAAGTTTTCTACCAAGCCTTGCATCAGGTTCACTTCGGGTAAGTTCATCCATTTTTTTGATATTCTGCATGTAGCGGAATTCAGAATCCTTGTTTTCATAAAGCATTGCAGTTGCTGCAGGCTGAAGATACATATACAAATCCGTATCAAGAGCTTCGTGTATAATGTCGTATGCATGTCCGCTGTTTATGATTTTTAAGAGTTCTTCCGTAAGTCTTGAAGGAGAAACCTGAGACAGAAGAGATGCCGAACATCTGATTTTATGCCTCAATGCAAAAGACATACGTGCATGTGTAGTTGCCGAATACTTTATGGCTCGAAGCATACGTACAGGATCTTCAACAAAAATAATGTCAGTTGAAATTACAGGCCTTAATATATGTTTTTTTATATCACGGAAACCGTCTACATAATCTATAACCTGCTCCAAAATTGGATCATAATAAAGGGCATTCAGCGAAAAATCACGACGCAAAACATCCTCTTCGATTGTACCAAAACTGTTTCCAACACTGCCTTCCGAAATTGAGCGGAATGTACTTACTTCAAACACTTTTGAACCGAAAATTACATGAACGAGTCTGAATCTTCGACCTATTATACGAGAATTTCTGAATAATCTTTTAATTCTTGACGGAGTGGCATCTGTAACTATATCAAAATCTTTAGGGGTATTACCTACTATTAAATCCCTGACTGCACCGCCAACAATATATGCCGAAAAACCGACATCCTTCAATCTGTTTATAATGGTCAGTGCATCAGGGTCAATCTTTTCTTTAGGAATAAGATGCTCTGATTTCGTATAGACGACTGCTTTCTTTATTAAATTGCCTTTTCCATCATTGCCATAACGATATAACACAACAAGACATTATTCCTAGTAAAGATGGTTATGTCAAGACTATGAAA
This sequence comes from uncultured Treponema sp., assembly GCA_946628495.1. GTDB lineage: Bacteria > Spirochaetota > Spirochaetia > Treponematales > Treponemataceae > Treponema_D. The sequence continues at coordinate 7,111 of CAMOWQ010000081.1, forward strand.
ATCTATTTAAAATTCCATTAATCTGAAAATTTTCCAGAAACCCAGTTATCAAGCACCTTCAGGATATCAGCCTCGACAATTTCCTTGTTTTTATCGTTCAGTATTTCATGACGCATTCCTTCAAAAGGAGTAAAATCTACTTCTGCAATACCAACAACGATATAACATTCATAAAGTTTATGAGGAGATTTTCCATAATCGCCGACAGGATCTTCAGTTCCATAAATAATGTGAATAGGAAGGTTCTGAGAAATTTGCTGTAACGAAGAATCCTTATGAATGTATTTTAAGCCTGCCATCATATCTTTATAAAAAGAAAGTGTGAGCGGTATATTACACCATTTATCTTCAAGATAAAGCCTGTTACTGTCTTCATCGGTAGAAAGCCAGTCATGATCCGTTACAGGATTTTTTATACGTTTATTGTATGAACCGAAACTAAGCTTTTCAAGCAAAGGAACAACTTCATCTCCGCTATGAAATTTACTTATAAAATTACATACAAAGTTTCCAAAATTTACAAGCGCAGGACGAGGACCTGCGGTTCCACTTAAAATACAGCCGTTAATCTGAGTACTGTATTTTTCTATATACCCCTGTGATACAAAAGAACCGAAAGAATGTCCAAGCAGGAATACAGGAGTATCAGGATATTCTTTTTTTACACTGTCAATATTTTCCTTAAGATCTTCTACAACTCTAAAAAAGCCATCTTTGTCTGCAAGTTTTCCGAACATACCGGTTCCTTCGGAAACAGATTTTTCTGCAGTCCGTCCATGCCCCCTCATATCATAGGCATTCAAAACATAACCGTTATCTGCAAGAATAGAACCAAATCTATCATATCGTAAAGAATGTTCGGCAAGTCCGTGATGAAGCTGAACAACACCTTTTATTTTTTCACCTTCATCCGGCATCCATCTGTTACCGCAAATCTCAAATCCGTCACTCATTCTCAGAACATAGCTTTTTGTCTGCATAAAAACACTCCTAATAAAACAATAATCCAATACATGCATATTAAAAAATCATTTTATTTATGCTAAAATATCATTTATGAATATTATAACAGACAAATTTACTTTTGGGGGAAATTCCTTAGGAAAAATTGACGGAAAAAATGTTTTTATCCCCTATACAATACCCGGCGAAGAAATTGAAATAAAGATTACCGAGTCAAAAAAAGATTATGATTCAGCAGAAATCGTAAAAATCGTAACACCTTCTCCGTACAGAAAAGAACCAGAATGCCCTTATTACGGAAAATGCGGCGGCTGCAATATGATGCACATTCAGGATGAATACCAGACGGAATTAAGAAAAAACATTCTTGAAGATATTTTCAGACAAAATGGTGTTGAAATAAAATGCGGCATTCAAATTATTTCAGGTCCGTCAACAGGATACAGGGCAAGATTCCAGCTAAATGACGGCGGTCTTTCTGAAAAAAAATCGAACACAATAATTCCAATTGAATCATGTATCTGTGCAGAAGCAGAAATAAACGATTATTTAAAAGAAACACCTCCTGAAAAACGTGGAAAAGGAAGAATTCATATTTTTGGAAGCAGTTTCATGACTAAAAACGGTCAGAATTCACAAAAAATAATAACTGCAAAAGGAAATAATACTGATTATGTCGAAAAAACTGTACAGTATGACAATTTTTCAGAAATAAATCAGCAGAAAAAATCCGACTGGCAGCGTAAAAAACAGAAAAAAGTAAAAGAAAACAGGTATTTTGCAGGCAGTACACTCTCGGAAGAAAACTGCGTTACCGTAGGATTAAACGGAAAGGAACTTACATTCGATGTAAGGGGCTTTTTTCAATCAAACCTCTTTGTTTTCCAAAAAGTTGTAAGTCTTATTACAGATTCCCTTCCTTCCGGAAAAAACGTCCTTGACATGTATTCTGGATGCGGTTCAATATCCGCATTTCTTGCCGACAAATTTGAATGCGTTACAATGGTCGAACACAACAGGGATGCCGTTGTTTTTGCAGAAAAAAATCTTGCAGGAAAAAATCATATAAGCTACGGACTTTCCGGCGAAAACTGGGTAAAAAACTGTGCTGCTTACTGCCCGACTTTTGATGCATGTGTGGTAGACCCGCCGCGTTCAGGAATGGAATTCAAGGTCCGGGAATATCTGTGTAATTCAGGAATTCCTGTTATTGCTTCACTGTCCTGCGATCCTGCAACACATGCAAGGGATTGTGCAAAATTAATTAAGGCAGGCTATTCTCTTGATAAGCTTTACCTTCTGGATTTTTATCCAAACACAAGCCATATAGAAAGCCTTGCAATTTTTTCGCGGATTTAATTTATGCAAAAGAAAACTGTCATCATTCTGCTTTTCATCATGATTATTTACTCCTTTGCATTCAGTCAGGAAACAGTGCTGTCTTCTGCAAATGCATCGGCTACCTCCGTTCTTGGAGGAAAAGCAGTCTGTACGCCAGCAGAAACAACGTACGGTTTTATACTGATGACAGATGCAAAATACCTTACGGCAATAAATAACGACGGAAAAGTTCTTTGGGAACACAGATTTGTTTCAGTTTCTTCACCAGAAATATCCGTACTGGACAAAGGTTTTATCTGCCTTGTTCACGGGAATAAAAATGAAATATCACTATTGAATCCAGACGGAAACAATATATGCAAGCTTTCTTATGAAAATGCCTGCCGCATAACTCAAAAACCATTTTCCGGAAGAGACGGCAGATTTTTTGTTCAGGGAAGTTACACAACTTCGCAGGAAGAATCACAATCAAAAAGTTTTATCGACTGCTACTCGCTTTTTGGATTACAGAAATGGCATATTGAATACGAAGGAACCTCTGATTTCAAGGCAGAAGAACTTCCAGACGGTACACTCCTTGTTTTATGCGGCAAAAAAAACGGAATAAGAGTATCTCCGTTCGGTACAAAACTCGAAAACATATCATTTACGGGCGAAATAAAACAGATAGAAAGCTGCGAAAGTGGAATTTTAGTTTCTTTTGCAGACGGAAAAGGCGGTTTAATTTCCATAGAAAACGGACTTGCAAAAGACATGTGGACCGTTACATCAGAAACTTACGGAAACCTAAACGTTTCGGATATCAGTACAGAAAATTCATCTAAATCAGACAGTACAGGTTCTTCCGGCACAACATCAGGACTGACATATTTTTATAAAAACGGAGTTAAATCTTATGAAAATGAAAGCATCCTGTATTATAAATTGAACGGAAACAATTTATCATTTTATTACCTTTCTGCAAAAGACGGAAATTCCGAAAAAACATTTACAATTCCTCTTAATTCACAGCAAAAAAACATTCAGATAATAAAACCTTTAAAAGACGGAATTTTTATTTTAAGCAAAAAAGATTTCTTTCTTTATAATCATGCGGGAAAACTTCTTTCAACCGGCAGCATGCCTTCTGAAAAATCAGGAAAGATTTTATATTCACAAATCGACGACAAGAATAATTTTTACTTTTTCTTCAGCAACTGGAATTTCGAACGTCATTCAATTTATCAGGCGACAGGAACAAAAACAAAGCCGTCGTTTCAACAATACAGTCAAAATTATTCGGCAGAATCTTCCATTCAAAACAGTCGCATATCTCAGAAAAATAAATCGTCAAATTACAGCAGGATAATTCAAAAAGAAGCAGCCGGAACTTCCAATACATTTTCTTTCTATTCAATTACGGAAGACGCTGAAACAATTAAGGAACTGATGAAAAAAGGTCTTTATGGTAAGCAGGAAGCCTCCTGGATAGAATTTCTTTCCGACGCATTTGAAGAATACATAAACAATCTTTCATCTTACGATTTT
>CAMOWQ010000082.1 GCA_946628495.1 uncultured Treponema sp.
CAATATCTGGATTATTATAAAAATCTGAATAATATTAAGTCAAAACCGAAAAACTCTTAATATAAATCAAGGACTTTAAGTATAATCAGTATAATTTTGAGGCAAAAATGAAATTGAATAAAAGTTGTATCGTTTTTACAGGTGGTGGAACTGCCGGACATATTTATCCGGGACTTGCAGTTGCAGAACAGTTAAAATCAAAGGCTTTGTTAAAAAACGAGCAGATAAAAATTGTCTGGATTGGCTGTTCAAAAGGAATGGATAAAAAAATAGTTGAAAGTTCTCTTGATAAAAATGGAAGTCCTTCTGTTGAGTCTTTTATTGGTATTCCTTCCGGCAAACTTAGACGATATTTTTCATTAAAGAATTTTTCTGATTTATTCAGAATAATGGCAGGTTTTTTCTGTTCCCTGCATTACTTGCGAAAAATAAAACCTGCCGCCCTGTTTTCAAAAGGCGGATTTGTAAGTGTTCCTCCTGTTTTTGCAGCCCGCTTGCTTGGAATTCCAGTTTATACTCATGAATGTGATTTTACACTGGGACTTGCAAACAGGATTAATTTTAAATCTGCATATAAAATGTTCGTTTCCTATCAGGAAACAAAAAATTCACTTAATAAAAATGACGATTCAATAATAGTAACGGGAAATCCGGTTCGTCCTGTTTTTTATGAAGCAGAGCCTGATCGTGGTTTTGAATTTTTGAATATTGAAAAAAATCATACAAAACCTATTCTGCTTGTTCTTGGCGGAAGTTCTGGGGCAAGACAGATTAATAATCTTGTAAAAGATAACCTGGAATGGCTTTGTAAAAATTTTATTGTTGTTCATCAGACAGGGTTAATCAATTCTGATTCAGAAACAGAAAGTGGATTGTCTTCTGAATTGCAGGATTCTTATAAACCGTATCAGTTTATTTATTCGCAGATGCCTGATGTTCTTGCCTGTGCTGATGTTGTCCTTTCGCGTGCAGGTGCAAATTCAATATGGGAAGCAGCGGTTCTAAAAAAGCCGATGGTTCTTGTTCCACTGTGCGGAAATGGAAGCCGTGGTGATCAGGTTGATAATGCAAAGTTTTTTTATGATAAAGAGGCTGCGGAACTTCTTCTTGGAAAGGATGCTACTTCTGAAAACTTAATAAACTGTTTGAACAGGTTGTTAAATATTGAAAATCGTAATAAAATAGAAAAAAATATCGCTAAGATAGTTGAAGACTATAATCCTGCTGAAAAAATTGCAGAAATTATTCTTACTGATATTATAAATTAAAAATTCTTTGAGGTGTTTTATGACTTTTGCAATCATTGACATTGTTTTTGGCTTGATTACAGTCGGAACTTTTTTAGGTGGTTTAAGAAAAGGTTTTGTTGAAAATGTAATGAACAAAATTTCATGGATTTTTGCATTGATTGGTGCATGTATGTTTTATGCACAGGTTGCTGTATCCTTGCAGTCTTTCGTTTCAAATGAACTGCTTTCTAAATTGCTTGCATTTGTAATTGTATTCAGTGCAATTTATGTAGTTTTCATTATTGTAAAAATACTTTTTTCAAAAATCTTCAGTGGAAATATTCTTGGAAGTCTTGATACTGCTCTTGGTGGACTTTTCGGAATTATCGAAGGTTTTGCAATTTCATTCCTCATCATTTATCTTATGGAATTACAGACATTCATAAACGTTCAGCCTGTTCTTATGGACAGTTTTTTCCGCAGTGTTATGAAATCTGTTGCTTCTCAGCTTTAATTCTTCTGGCGTTTTGATATATGTATGATAATCTTGTTTATCAGGATGTTTCTAAACTATTAATATCCGATATAAAGCATAATCATTTGCCTGGTGCAGTTTTGTTTTCAGGTCCTGATGCTTCGGGAAAACTGACAGCTGCACTTGAAACTGCAAGAATACTGTCGTGTACCGGTCAAAACAGGGGAAGCTGGCAGTGTACCTGTTATTCCTGTATGCAGCAGAAGGCCTTGACCTATTCAAATTTAGCAGTGATGGGACCAAGAGACTGTTTTCTGGAAATTGCAGCGGCACGTAAAGTCTTTATAGACTCTTGCAGACAGAAAGCCTCATATATCAATGCCTCCAGATATCTTTTTTTACGAAGCATACGAAAATTAACTATTCGATTCAGTGCCATTCTTTGGAACGGTGAAAATAATATTAATAAAATCAGCGCTCTTCTTGAAGAAATAAATGATGATCTTCAAAAATTGGATTTTCCGCGTGAACTTCCGGAAGGAGAAGAGCTTGAAAAAATCTGTGATAATCTTGTAACGAACAGCCGTAAACTTGAATCAGACTATATGTATAATACAATTCCCATCAGTCAGATTCGTAATATGGAAACTTGGGCAAATATAAAAACTGATGAAGGTAAGAAAACAATTATCATAGAAAATGCTGAAAAAATGCTTTCCAGTGTGCGTAATGCCCTGCTGAAAATTCTTGAAGAACCGCCGGCAGACTGCATTTTTATCCTTACAAGTTCAAATAAGAATGCAATTTTGCCTACTGTGCTTTCCCGTGTCCGTGCATATAATTTTAAACTTCGAAATAGTGATGAACAGAAGCAGGTTATTTCGAGGGTTTTTCATACGCCTGAATTTCAGGGGAATGTTTCAGATTATCTTCTTACTTTTCTTCCTGTTTCTCCTGATGTTATAAAACAGCAGGCTAAGATTTTTTATTCGGGAATTATCAATCGAGAAATTGTGAATATGGAAGCAATCGTAAAAAATTGTGATTCTTTTAAGCCAAAAAAAATACTTCAGTTGTTTTTAAAAGATTTAATTGATTTTCAGAAAAATCTGCTAAAAACTCCTGCAGGTTGTCAGGTTTCGGCTTGTGCCTGTGATAAAATTAGAATTTGCTACGATAATATTAATTCCTATAATCAGAATGTAAGGGCTGCTCTTGAAACTCTTTTTAGGGATTTGTCCGCATTAAATGTCCGGAATGAATTAATAATTTCAAAAACAGGTCTTGCATAATCAATTGTATTTTGGAGGAATAGTAAATGCGTGATTATGTAAAAAGAATTTCTCAAAAGGCAAATAAACTTTCAAAAGAACAGCTTCTTAAAATTTTGCAGGATTGCGTTGAAGAAAGCGAAAATCTCTATTCAATTTTTGACAGTATTTCAACAGGAATAATCATCGTCGATAATGATTTTCATCTTATACAGACAAATTCCATTGCAGAATCACGAATTTCAATTTCTTTAAAGCAGGAAGAAACAAAGGCTTCGAATTATGCAATTTGGGAAATTCTTGAAGAACCAGAAATTTCTGAATATTTAAAAAAATGTGCCTTAAAAAATATTACGAACAGCACTGAAGAATTTTCGGTAACGACTGACGGTGGAAATGTAAGATTTTTATCACTGACATTAACGCCTTTAATGCATAAAGGACAGCTTTCGGGAAGAATTATTTTAATCCGCGATATAACCGATAAAAAAAATCAGGAAGTGCTGCTTCATCGTATGGAAAACATGGCAAATCTTACGAATCTTGCCGCTGGAATGGCACATGACATAAAAAATCCGCTTGGTGCAATTTCAATTCATATTCAGCTTCTTCAAAAAGCAGTGGAAAAAGCCCGCAATGACAATAATAAACTGCCTCCTGCAAAATTTGTCGAAAATCATATTGATGTCGTAAATGATGAAATAAATCATCTGAACCGTCTGGTTATGGATTTTCTTTTTGCTGTTAGGCCTGTAAATGCAAAACTTGTCTTAAAAAATCCTGCCGATTTAATAAAAAATATAACCGATTTCTTTAAACCTGAATTCAATGATAACAATATAGATGTTGTTGTTACAAAAGACGATAAAGATGAAAAAATCTTGCTTGATGAAAAACTTTTGCGTGAAGTTATAATGAATTTTTCACAGAATTCGCTTTCGGCAATTAAAAAACGTCTTGAATATGATAAATTAAAAGGACATTTTCAGATTGACTGTTTTATAAAAGATAATAAGTATTGCATTAGAATTGCCGATAACGGTTGCGGTATGAGTGAAGAAGTTCTTTCTAAAATTTTCGACCCCTATTTTACGACAAAATCTAATGGAACAGGCCTTGGCATGACGATGGTTTACAAAATCATAAAGGAATTTTCTGGAGAAATTACAGTTGATTCTCAGGAAAATAAAGGCAGTATTTTTATGCTTTTCTTCCCGCTTCGTCAGGGTGAAAAACTTGCCTTGTCAAATTAAATTCATTACATTTAAAAAAAACATTAAAGCATAAACTGTCGGTTGTGGTATTTTATGCTGTAAAAAAAAATCGCACTTTATTTTTACGGGACAATTATATGTTTACAATTCTGACTATTGATGATGAAGAGAACATCAGAAACGGACTTGCCGATAATTTTGAACTTGAAGGTTATAATGTCGAAAAGGCCGAAAATGGAAAAAAAGGTCTTGAAATTATTGCAAAAGGAAATATCGACCTTGTAATTACAGATTTGAGAATGGAAGGAATTTCTGGCGAAGAAGTTGTCCGTCGCGTTACTACTGAAAATCCTGGCATTCCGATTATCGTTCTTACAGGGCATGGAAGCATAGAAGATGCGACTGCGGCAATAAAAGCCGGAGCCTATGATTTTTTAACAAAGCCTCTGGATTTGAACCATTTGAATCTTATTGTAAAAAATGCATTGAAGGGCAGGGAACAGGAACAGAAAATTTCTGAACTTCAGAAAAAAATAAGCGATGGCGAAAATGGCAGCGGCATGATTGGAAAAAGTTCTGAGATGAATCGAGTTAGGATTCTCATTGAAAAAGCTGCACCATCAAAAGCAAATGTGCTTATTACCGGAGAAAGTGGTGTTGGTAAAGAACTTGTTGCAAGGGCAATTCATAATCAGTCGGAACGGAAAAACAAGCCGCTTGTTACCGTGCATTGTGCAGCACTTTCTGAAAGCCTTTTGGAAAGCGAATTGTTTGGTTACGAAAAAGGTGCTTTTACTGGAGCTGATAATCAGCATAAAGGTCGTTTTGAACTTGCAGACGGCGGTACTATTTTTCTTGATGAAATTGGAGAAATAAACGCGGCAACTCAAGTAAAGCTTTTAAGGGTTCTTCAGGAAAAATGTTTTGAGCGAGTGGGTGGTGAAGAGACGATAAGAGTTGATGTTCGTGTTGTTGCTGCAACAAATAAAAATCTTGAAGAAGAAGTTCGAAACGGAAAATTCCGCGAAGATTTGTTTTACAGACTGAATGTTGTAAGAATTCAGATGCCGTCATTAAGAGAACGTAAGGACGACATTCCACTTTTGATGCATTCGTTTTTAAAAGAATTCAATCTTGAAAATAAAAAAAATATAATAGGCTTTAATAACCGTGCAAAGTCTGCGATGATAAAATACAGCTGGCCTGGAAATATCCGTGAATTACGTAACTGTGTGGAAAGCGCTGTCGTCATGTGTACGAAAGACGAAATTGGAATTGAAGATTTGCCTGCTTCAATAAAAGAAAAAAGTGAGGAAAATACAATTTCAATTCCAATTGGAATTACCATGGAAGAAGCGGAGCTTATAATAATTCAGGAAAATCTTGCTGCATGTAACGGTAATAAATCAAAATGTGCGGAAATTCTTGGAATTGGTCGTAAGACGCTGCACCGTAAGCTTGGAGAAGAGATTTAGTGTTTTTATGTTAAAATGAAATCCTTGTAAAATATTGTTTAAAAAAATAAAAATTAGTTTGATTTTTTTACGACGTACCCTGACCGAAAAATGGCAGGGTATTTTTTTATAAAATTTTAAAATAAATAAAACGAAAGAGAAGGGAAGAAATTAATTAAAACAAAGTTGTTAAGATGTATACAAAATTAGACAGATGTGAAGTTTTATATACTTTTGTTTTACGATTTTTTTTATTCATGAGGTTTATTTTGTTACCTAAAACAAATGTCTGTATATCCTGTCTATAAAATTAGACATGTTTATTACTGTGTATAGTGTTTTTTTTTGTCAATTCTTAATTTGTTTTCAATAAAGAAAAATGAGGCTGATTTTTTTTTACGAAGTTTTTAAGCTTTTTATAAAATGCTCTGTACTCGATATGTGTTGTTTTTTTTATAATAAAAAAAAGATGCTATATGTAGTGTAAGTGATTAATGTTTTATATATACACTATATATGGCGTGTGAAAATGTTATTCTTCCTGTACGCTATATATAGTGTACAGGAAGAAGGAGTTAAAGTTTGTGTAAAAATGTATAAATATACAAAAACTGTGCATAAAACCTGATTTTCGCTGTTTTTAGGTTTTGTAATAAACCACAAATAAAAAAAAGCTGCCAGAAAATCTATTTCCAGCAGCTTTCTTCGAATGTTATTCAAAATTAAAAAAGAATTTGCTTAAATTATTGTTCCAGAAGGAATTGTAGCACCTTTTCTGATTACTATAATGCCGTCTGCACTGTAGAATGAGCCGTGATCACCGTCTTCGTATTTTTTGCCGCTTATACCAATCTGGCAGTTGTCGCCGATTTTAGCGTTTTTATCGATGATTGTGTTGGCAATCTTACAGTTCTTACCGATTCCAGTGCTTGGAATGCCTTTTTTACGGTTTTCATTCTTCTCGTTTTCGTCATCATAATAGTCTGCACCCATCATGATTACACCGTCAAGTTCAGATCCGTTTTCGATTATTGAACGTACACCAATTACCGAACGGTTCAGCTTGCATTCAGTAATAATACATCCTTCTGATGTGAGCGAACTTGTGATGTTAGCACTGTTTATTTTTGATGGAGGCAGGTTTCTCATGTGAGTGTAAATCGGAGATTTGTTGCCGTAGAAATCAAATGCAGGATAAGGTTCTGTAAGGGCGATATTTGCTTCGTAGAAACTGCGGATTGTACCGATGTCTTCCCAATAACCGTCGAAAACATAAGAATTGATTTTCTTTTTTCCAATAGCGAGTGGAAGAATTTCTTTACCAAAGTCCGTGTATTTTTCATTTTCGCCAAGAAGGCATTCTTCCATTGTTTCTGCATTGAAAATATAAATACCCATAGAAGCAAGGAATTCTTTGTCCGGTGGTAATGAGCCTCTTGCTTCCTGAGGAATCTTCCATGAATCGATATTAAGATCAGGCTTTGGTTTTTCCATGAATTCCTTTACGCGGCTTTGTTCGTCAATCTTCATAATTCCAAATCCAGAAGCATCGCGTCGGTTTACAGCTGTTGTTGCAATTGTAATTTCTGCACCAGATTTGATGTGAGCATCCATAAATGCGCGCAAATCCATCTTGTAAAGCTGATCGCCAGAAAGAATTACGTAATGAGTAGGTTTCTGTGATTTAAAATGAATGAAATTCTTGCGTACTGCATCTGCTGTTCCTTCATACCAGCCGGAATGTTCAAGTGTCTGTTCAGCGGCAAGAATTTCTACGAATCCGCCTGAAAAACGGTCGAAATTGTATGAATTTGTAATGTGAAGGTGTAATGAAGCTGAATTGAATTGTGTAAGAAGGTAAATCTTCTTGTATCCAGAATTAATACAGTTGGAAAGAGGAATATCAACGATTCTGTATTTTCCTCCGAAAGAAACTGCCGGTTTTGAACGTTCTTTTGTTAATGGATAAAGACGGGTTCCTTTTCCACCGCCCAAAATGATTGCTAAAACTCTTGGTTCTTCTGCGGTTGCCATAATAATATCTCCTTTTTTTTCATTTATAACAGGGCGGCTTTTAGAGAAGCCGCATAGTAAATATATTATATGTCCGAAAATCCTCTTTTGCAAACAAATTAGTTTTTTTTTCTTGTAAAACGAGTGTGTAAAATTTCTGGATATGAATAAAATTTTCAAAACATAAAAATCATATTTTATTCTTATAAAACCTGCAAAAAAGTCTAAATAATCTTTGTGAATTTCCGATTTTATAAGTAGATGTAAATAATAAATATCAGAGGAGGATAAATGATTAGAGGTTGGTATACGGGTGCTTCAGGAATGAATGCCCAGCAGAACAGACTTGATGCAATATCCAATAATCTTGCAAATGTAGATACTGCAGGTTATAAAAAAGATATTTCAGTGTCAAAAGCGTTTCCTGAATTATTGATTCGGCGGACAAATGCCGACGGAGTTTATCATACTTCGGTTGGAAGTGCAGATGCCGCTCCAGTTATCGGAAAACTTGGTCTTGGTGTAGAAACAAACGAACAGTATATAGATTTTTCACAGGGATCTTTTAAAAATACGAATACAAATACCGATGTTGCTTTTAGCGGAAAGGGGTTTTATGCAGTAGAAACTCCTGCCGGCGAAAGATATACGCGCAACGGAAATTTTTATATCGGTAAAGAAGGTATTCTTGAAACAAAAGAAGGATATCCTGTGCTTGGCGAAAACGGATATATAAAACTTGAAAACGACCGCTTTAAGGTAAATGAAGACGGTGTTATTTTTTCTGAAGAAGGTCAGGAAATAGACAGGTTTAAGGCAGTCCGTTTTGATAATGAACGTTATCTTAAAAAAACAGGCAGCAGTCTTTATATGACAAATGATATTGCAGGTCCTGCACATATCGCAGAAGGCAGTGAACGTCCAAAATTTATTCAGGGCTATTCCGAAACTTCAAACGTTAATGTTGTTAATGAAATGGTTCAGATGATAGAAGTGAACCGTGCTTACGAAGCAAATCAAAAGACAATTACGTCGGAAGATTCAATGATGAGTACTTTGTGGCAGAAAGTTGCCATACTTCAATAGTCTAATAAAAGGAGGAAGAAGCAAAAAGGTTGTTGTGTACTGAATGCACTGCCTGCAATCTTTTATAATGCTTCGGAAATTGTATTATGGTAAGAAGTTTATGGACAGCTGCAACCGGAATGAACGGACAGCAGGCAAATATAGATGCAATATCACACAATCTTTCGAATGTTAATACAACTGGTTACAAACAGCAGCGTGTTGAATTCGAAGATTTGATTTATCAGAATATAAAACTTGCGGGAACTCCTGCAACAGAAGATACAGTTACACCTGTTGGAATTCAGATGGGAACTGGTGTAAAAGTTGGTGCTACACAGCGCATAATGAATCAAGGCTCTTTGCAGAATACGGGCGTAGATACTGACGTAGCAATTGTCGGCGAAGGTTTTTTCCGTGTAATGCAGTATGACGGAAGTTATGCTTATACAAGAGACGGTTCTTTTAAGGTTGATTCAAACGGACAGCTTGTTACAAATAATGGACTTAGAGTTATGCCGGAAGTTATTCTTCCTGAAGGATATGATGTATCTACTCTTAATGTAACTCAGACAGGTCTTGTAAGCGTTAAGGTAAACGGTGGAAACGAACCGGTTGATGTCGGTCAGATAGAACTTTACCGTTTTCCAAATGCAGTCGGATTAAAGGCAGAAGGCGATAATCTTTTTAAAGTAACGTCTGCCAGTGGAGAAGCGATTGCTGGTCGTCCAGGTTACGAAGGTTTTGGCGATGTCCGTCATAAATTTCTGGAAATGAGCAATGTTTCAGTTGTAAACGAAATGGTTCAGATGATTGTTGCTCAGCGAGCCTACGAATTTGACAGTAAGGCAATTCAGACTTCGGACAATATGCTCAGTACAGCAGTTAATTTGAAGAGATAATTTTTAGAAAAGGTTGATTATGAACGTAGGATTGGTTGCAAATACATATAGTGGAATTACTGGTGGACAGGGTGCCTTGCAGAGTGCAAGAACTTCCGCAGACAGTTCAAAATTTTCAGAGCTTGTGCAGAGGTTTCAGCTTCAGAATGAAGGTCGTGGAACGGTTTCTTCAAGCCAGATTGTAGAAAATGGTCGTTTGAATGGTGATTTTACGACAGGTTATGCCGGGGCTTTTGTATCTGAAAGTGATAAAAATGCGCGTCCGTCTGGAGCAGCGGTAAATCAGGCTAATCCTCATGTTCAGCAGAAAACAATAGATAAAACTTCCGAATTGTATCAGAAGTCAATGGAACTGGAAGGTTATTTTGTAAAACAGATGCTTTCGGAGATGAGAAAAACAGTGCATCATAGCGGTGATTCGGATTTTGCGCGTCAGACATACGAAGATATGCTTTATGATGAATATACGGTTGCAATGACTAAAAATGCAGGTTTCGGACTTGCAGATCAGATTTATCTTTCATTGGTATAAAACAGCAAATAATTTAATTTCAGAGAGTCCTCTGATATATTGTTTACATCTTAGTCTTGCCGTCATCGTTGATGCCGGCAGACTTTTTTGCGGTTGTCATATAACGGCTATTATCCGGGCTTCCCAAGCCCGAGACGCGGGTCCGACTCCCGTCAACCGCTTTTTTTTCAGGCTAAAATCTGTTTAATTGTCTTAAAAACATGATTGTGATAAAATACAAAGCATGGAAAATTTAAATAATGTGCCACAACTTCCTTCTGATTTTCGTGGTGTTCATATACATTTTGTTGGAATTAAGGGAACCGGAATGGCTGCCCTTGTTGAAATTTTATTTCATAAAGGTGCTGTAATTACCGGTAGTGATGTAACAGAGCGTTTTTATACCGATGAAGTTTTGGAACGTCTCGGTTTAAAAGCTTTGCCGTTTGGCGCTCAAAACATTACAGATAAAGTTCAGTATGTAATTTATTCTTCGGCTTATAAACTTGATAAAAATCCTGATTTAATTGAAGCAAATCGTCGCGGTGT
>CAMOWQ010000083.1 GCA_946628495.1 uncultured Treponema sp.
AGATAAGACTTGGATATTATATGTGCATGGATACTGGTGCTGTAGTGACGCCTCTTCAGGGTGAAAAGACAAAGGATCCTACATTTGGTATGGATGCAATCTGGCTTCCCGAAGACCGACGTGCAGAAGCTGAAGAAGCAGGTTATGTTGTAGTAGATCCACCTACAATTATTGCAACTCATCTTACAGAAATTATCAGGTCTCATGCTGCAGAAATGCTTGGTCGTCAGGAAGTTGCTTCTATCATAGATACGCTTAAAGAAACTCATTCTGTACTTGTTAATGAAGTTCTTCAGACTGCAAACGTTACTTACGGTCAGATTGAAAAAGTTCTGCAGAATCTTCTTGAAGAAAAAGTTTCTATACGCGATATTGTTACAATTCTGGAAGCTCTTGCAAATTATGCAAGCGTATCTCATAATCCTTGGGATCTTACGGTTAAAGTTCGCGAGGCCTTGGGACTTCAGATTTGCATGCAGTATGCAGATGAAAACAGGTCATTAAAAGTGCTTCGGTTGTCAATGGAACTTTCGGAGCTTGTTCAGAATAACGCCGTATTCCCGACAGACGGTTCTAAGCCTTATGTTGCTTTTGATCCGATGGACAGGCGGAAATGGATAAAATCAATAAGCGACGGGCTTGCAAAAGCAACGCAGGCTGGTTATCTTCCGATAATTCTTTGTGTAAGTCCTGTACGTCAGCTTGTAAAATCTGCTGTAGAGCGTGAACAGCCTGGAGTTGTTGTTCTTTCCGATATGGAAATTTATGCAGCAGGAAGCAGTATTAATGTTGAAATTATTGGTGAAATTGAAGAAGAAAGGTGATAGTTATGGCTTATGAAGATGAAGAACTGACAATGGAAGGAAGATCCCTTAAAGAAATCAGGGAAAATCTCTATAAAAAATATGGTCAGAATTTTCAGATAAAAGACAGAAGAACTGAATTCCGTCCATGCGGATTGTTTCATTTGTCAACAAAGGAAGTTCAGGTTGTAAAATATGTTGTAAATCATCTTGACATGTATGACCGTGATTCTTCTTATTCAGAAAACAGAGAGCGTGTAGAATCATATTCAAGACCGGCTGCTTCTCCATATAGAAAACTTTCGGAAGAAAGTGTTGCTGATGAATTAAAAAAGAACAGGGATGCAATCCTCAGAAATCAGAATAATATTCTAGTAAACAGTCAGCTTCAGAAAATGAATTCAACTATTGAAGAGTTGAATAAAACGATGCAGACAATGAAAAAGGGAATGGAAATTGCTGCTTCTGAAAAGCCTGAATCAATCAAAAAAATTGAAGAAATCCTTCAGCAGAATGAATTTACTTTTTCTTATATACAGATGATTGAAGATAAAATTCGTGCAGAATTTTCTCTTGAACAGCTTGAAGATTTTAAGCTCGTAGAAAGACAGGTTGTTGACTGGATTGGAGAAACAATTCTTATAGAACCTCAGAAAGTTCACAGGCCGCCGCAGGTAATAATCATTGTCGGTCCTACAGGAGTTGGAAAGACAACAACTATTGCAAAACTTGCTTCAAATAAAATTATAGACGCAAAAAATAAACAGATGCCTCGTCCTGAATTATGCATCCTTACTATAGACACAATGCGTGTCGGTGCTTTGGAGCAGCTTTCTAAATTCGGTGAAATTTTGGGAAAAGAAGTAAAGAAAGCCGAAACTTCACAGGATGTTCTTGACATATACGAAGAATACAAAGATCATGTTGATTACTTTTTTATAGATACGAGCGGATACAGTCCTAACGATTCAACTCATATCGGAGAAATGAAAAATATTCTTAATGTAGAAAATCTTAACCCACAGGTTTTCCTTTCTCTGTGTGCTTCTACAAAATCCAGTGATCTTGTAAATATAATAAGGAATTATGAGCCGTTCGGTTATGATTCTGTTATCATTACAAAATGTGATGAAACAAAACAGATTGGTAATATAATCAGCGTGCTTTATGATAAACATAAGGCGATTTCGTATATTACGGATGGTCAAAGGGTTCCGAGAAATATAAAAAGAGCCGATAAAATTGATATGCTTATACGCCTTACAGGCTTTGAAATTGACCGTGAGCATATTGAAGAAAAATTTGGTGAACAAAAACAATAATTATACTTGTGGAATGGAGAAACAATTATGGAAGAACAGGCAGAAGAATTAAGGGAATTAATGAAAGATGAAACTTCATCCTCTACAAAAACAGGATCAGTATCGACTGGTACAAGCCAGGTTGTAAATAATAAACCTTCTAAAAAGGAACATAATACAAGAATTATAGCTGTTACAAGCGGAAAGGGTGGTGTTGGAAAAACTAATTTTGCCGTAAACATGGCAATTGCTTATGCCCAGCTTGGTAAAAAAGTAATATTGATTGACGGTGACCTTGGTATGGCAAACGTCAACGTAATTCTTAATATAGTTCCTCAGTATAATCTTATGCACGTAATCAATAAAAAGAAGACGATGAAGGAAATCATTCTTGATACTGAATTCGGAATTAAATTTATTGCAGGTGCAAACGGATTTTCAAAAATTGCAAACCTTACCGTAGAAGAACTTGATGATTTTGCAAAACAGTTTGCTTCTTTGGGAAATGCAGATATTATTATTATTGATACAGGTGCTGGTGTTGCAAATAACGTACTTCAGTTTGTTGCAGCGGCAGATGAAGTTTATGTCGTAACTACGCCGGAACCAACTGCAATTACAGATGCATACGGAATCATCAAACTTATTACAACAGAAATTGTAAACAGAACTGTAAATATTAAGCTTATTGTAAATAGAGTTCATTCAGCTGATGAAGGAAAAAGAATTTCTGAACGTATAATTACAATTGTAGGTCAGTTCCTTGGTTATAAAGTTGAATACCTTGGTTTTGTTTATGAAGATCCTGTTGTTCAGGCCTCTGTAATCAGACAGAAACCTTTTATGGTTGTAAGTCCGACTTCTAAACCGGCTGTTTGTCTTAAGCATATTGTCGGTAAAATTGAAAAAACTGAACCTGAATATAACGAAGGAGTATCGAATTTCTTGAAAAAATTCCTTGGAAAGCGCAAATAAATCACCATATTTAAAATAATACTGTTATTTTTTATATTTATGGTGTATACTTACTAAGGGTTATAGCATCAGGTGAATGCAGAAATTTATTGAACAGGGAGGAAAAATGAAGAATCTGAAATTCATCATAGGTTTTGCATCTTGCGGATTCTTTCTGTCGCTATTCTTCGGTTTTTTTTCCCATTCTGGATTTTTGCGTCTCTTCCTTCGTGCCTCTGTTTCTTTTATATTTTTTGCTCTTCTTGGAGTTTTAATTCAAATTATCTTTGATAAATTTCTGGATTTAAATGATGGAATGGGGTCTGATGATTATTCTGCAGGAAATTCCGAAGGTGAAACTTCTGCTGAATATGTTTCATCAGCTGCAAAAAGTAAAGATAAGCCGGGAAGTCATGTTGATGTTATTATTCAGGATGATGATTTGCCTGTCGGTGATAGTGATAATAAATTTGTCGTAGGCGAAAATCGTCAGATGTTGAATGAATCTGATGTTGCTTCATCAAACACTAAAGGTTCTGAAAATAATAAAGATTTAGAGCCTAAAAAGTTTGTTCCGATGCAGTTTAAGCAGGTTCAGGATAATAATACTAAGGATTTATCGAATTCATCTGGAAGTGTGGAAGCAGAAAATAAGGCTGCGTTGGGCGGTATGCCTGAAACTGCACCTGTAGCAAATTCAGCCGCTAAATCTGTATCAAAAAGCAGCGTTGCTTCAGATAATACGGCGCAGAATGAGACTGTTTCACCACTGTCTGGAAAAACTGGCGGAAATTTTACGGAATCTAAAAATGATGTTGATGTTCTGCCTGATATGAATGATATTTCTTTTTCAACTAATGAACAAAGAAATGCGGAAGAAGATGAAGATGATTTGTCTGATTCATCATTCTCTGATTCGCCTGTTGCCACTTCGAGCGGTAAGAAGGGCGGAGAAATTGAAATAAAAGATGCTTCTCTGATGGCAAAGGCTATCAGTTCAATTTTGTCTGGGGAGGCTTGATTAATCAAGGTGAAAAAATATGCCTATTAATGATGAAAAAGAAGAAGACGAACTTTGGTATGAATTCAGAAAAACTAAATCTCCTGCACTTAGGGATAAATTCATACGACAATACATGCCGCTTGTAAAATATGTAGCTGGTAAAGTTGCCGTAGGAATGCCGAATAGTGTTGAATTTGACGATTTGGTTGGTTTTGGTCAGTTTGGACTTCTTGATGCAATAAATAAATATGATCCTGCAAAGAATGTAAAATTCAAAACTTATGCGGTAACAAGAATCCGAGGTTCAATTTTTGATGAACTTAGACAGATTGACTGGGTTCCGCGTTCTGTCCGCCAGAAATCAAAGGAAATCGAGGATGCTATCGGTGAACTTGAAACAAAGTTGGGTCGTACTGCAACAGATGCAGAAATTGCAGATGCTCTTAATATGGACGAAGAAGAGTATCATAGAACCGTAATGAAAGTTTCCGGTACGAGTGTTCTTTCTCTGAATGATGTATGGTATGCCGGAGATGATAATGATAATGCTTCTATTGGAAGTAATATTGAAGCTCCTGCCAGCCTGAATCCTGACGTTATTGCAGAAAGGGAAGAGGTAAAAAAAGTAATAGCAGAAGCAATTAATGAACTTCCTGAAAAAGAAAAAATTGTAATTGTTCTGTATTATCATGAAGATTTGACTTTTAAAGAAATTGGAGAAGTTCTTGATGTAAGTGAATCAAGAATATCACAATTGCATACTAAAGCTAATTTGCGTTTAAGGGCAAAATTAACAAATCTTAGAAAGGGTATTATTTGATAAATGGTAACGCTGGAAAAAATCCGCGAAGACATGAAAGAAATGTTCTCTTTAGACAGTGAACTTCATAATGTTGAAGTAAATGCAAATACTGTCGATGAGGCATTGCAGGATGCTTCTGTTCAGCTTGATACAAAGGCTGCAAATCTGACGTATGAAGTTATTGAAAAAGGAAGCGATGGATTTCTTGGTATTGGAAAGAAACCCTGGAAACTGCGTATTTATCAGAATCCCGAATCAATTAAAAAAGAGCGTAAAATTATTGCACAGCAGACTGGCGATCAGGAAGTTGAAGAGCTTTCTGAAGAACTGCGAGATAAGGACGGAATGTATTATGTAAGGCATTTTGTTTCAAGCATTATGCTTAAAGTTATTCCTCCTGTTGGAAATGGTGAGCCAGTAAATCTGCGTGATGTAATGGATGATGTTAATCGTGCTGATACTGTTGATATAGAGGAAGCTGCAATCAAAAAGGCTGTTAAAAACGGTACAGATGGCGAATATGTCGAAGTCGGCACATACAAGCATATAAAAGCAGGAGATGCCCTCGTTTCTGTTGATATTGCAAAAGATGAAATGAAGGCAAGTATTATTGTTTCTCCTCCTTCCATGAGTGGTGCCGATGCCTCTGCTGATTTGATTATTCGTTCAATGTTGCAGCAGGGTGTAGCCGAAGAAACCATAGATAAAGATAAGCTTACAGAATTCGTTGATTCGCCTGTTTACAATATGCCTTATGATATTGCATTTGCAAGACCTGCTATTGACGGTAGAGATGCTTATGTTGAGTATTGTTTTGCAACAGATCCTAAAAAAATTAAGGCAAAAGTTTCTGAAGGCGGACAGGTTAACTATAAACAGCTTGATCAGATTCAGAACGTAATAAAAGGACAGAAACTTGCTGAAAAAATCCTTGCAGAAAGAGGCCGTGGTGGTAAAACCGTTATGGGACAATGGCTTGAAGCAAAAAATGGTAAGGATATAAATGTTCAGCTTGGAGAAAATACTCAGTTCGATAAAGACGGTGTTACAATTATTGCTACAATTGACGGTGAAGCAATGCTTGTTAACGGAAAAGTTACCGTTCAGCCTGTAAAAATTATTGATGCTGTTAATGTTAAGACTGGAAATATCAAGTTTAACGGTACGATAATTGTAAAAGGTAACGTAGATGAAGGTTATACAGTAGAAGCTACAAATATCGAAGTTCACGGCCTTGTAGAGCGTTCGGTTTTAATTGCAACCGGCAACATTGTCGTTCAGTCTGGAATTTATGGAAAGAGTGAAGGTTTTATAAAGGCTGGAAAATCACTTTGGGCTAAATTTATTAATGACTGTAACGTAGAAGTTGAAGAAAATATAGTAGTTTATGACAGTATTGTAAATTCAAATGTTACTGCAATGAAAAATATTGTCGTGCGCGGTAAAAAGGCTCAAATTATCGGTGGTCATCTTTGTGCGACCGAGGAAATTTGTGCAAGAAAGGTTGGTTCTCCTGGTGGGGGTACGGAAACTATTCTTGAAGTTGGAACTGATCCAAGGGCAAAGGCAAAACTTGCAGATTTGCAGAAACGTCAGTCAGATGCAACAAAAATATACGAAGCCCTTGAACTTGATATTCAGACTTTGGAGCAGCAGAAAAAGCTCAGAAAGCGTCTGCCAAAAGATAAGGAAGATAAACTGAGCGGACTTCAGATAAAGAAAAAGGAACTTGTTCAACAGCTTGAGGAAATGACAAACGAAATTGAAGAAATTCAGGCTCGTTTAAGGGAACTTAAAGCTGTCGGTAAAGTTAAGGTTGAAGGTACTGTTTATGCCGGTGTAAAGGTTTATGTCCGTGATATTTGCGACGAAGTTAAAATGGATGTAAACAATGTTACATTTTATTATGACAGATCGTTCAGCAAACGCGGTCCTTATGAACCGCCTGCGGCTGATATAGGAGATCCGGATGGGTATACAGCCAATTGATTTGCAGACAATGTATTCACAGTTGTCAAATGTTTCAAAAGTTATAGGCGGTCAGCAGCAGACTGCTCAAATTTCTGAATATTCACAGCAGCAGGTTAATGCCCAAAAAAATCTTGAAAATTCCACTAAAGTTCAGCAGACATCAAATGAAAAAACAAAAGCATCGGCAAATAAGACAGTAAATCAAGATGGAAGCAGTGGTGGCGGTGCTTTTATGAGTTCTGGTAAAAAGAAAAATGAACAGAATGAGACTTATGACGAAACTGCATCCACTCAATCTCGAAAAGACAATGAATCTCACCTTGGAAACCTTATAGATATAATGCAGTAAATCTTCTAAAAAAAATGCAGATTTAGCCCTAAAATCTTTTCTTTAATTCTTTAAATTTAGTTTTTTTATTTTTCATGTTAATATTTGATTTATAATTTTTTTAAATTGGAGTATAATCTTTTTGTGAATTGCATGATAAAAATGCAGTTCAGTTTTTTTAAGCTTATTAAGACGGGAATGAATGATGGTCGCTTTTGTTGTTGGTTTATGTGTCATAAATATTGCTTTGTGGATAATATTCATTTTTCGTTTTAAAAGAATTTTTTCAACGGATTCAATTATTGAAAAAACTCGTAATGTAATGAATAGAATGGTTTCGGATATGAATCGAAATACCGAAACTGCAATCAATCTTACGGAAGAAGCCAACCGGAAATTAAAAAATACAATAAAAGAATCAGAAAATATTTTGCAGCAGTTTTCTGAAGCAACTGACAGGCTTCGTGGAATGATAGCTGAAACTGAGCGTCTTTCATCTCATCTTGATAATGAACCTGTAGTAAATGTGAGTTTTAGAAGTAATGGCGCTAAAAATCCAAGAACTTTTTTTGCAGAAGCCGAAAAATCATATCGAAAAAATTCCCTTGCCTTTTCAAATGAATCGGAAATCAATCCTGAAGATTCTTATGAACTCAGTCAGAATTCGATGAATCATAATTCAAAAAATGGAATTATTCATGATGAGGTTAAAGTTACTTCTCAGGGAGCAGCATATAAGGAAGTGCCTGTAATTAAGGCAAAACTTTTTGACGAAACACTTTCTGCCAAAAAAGAAAAAAAATCAATCAATGAAGAAGTTCGAATGCTTTATGATGAAGGTTTGAATGCTGACGAAATCGCAATGAAACTTTCGGTTTCTATAACAGAAGTTCAACTGATAATTGATATGATGGATTAATATTTTTTTTATAAAGATTTCTTTTCTTTTTTTGTAAAAATAATATTATTATTATAAGAATAAAATAAAACAAATAAAAATTAACGAGGTTTGTATGGATGTAAAAAAACAAAAATTCGGCGTTCTTGCTGATGGAACTAAAGTTCATCTTTATACCGTCAGCAATGGCAGAATGTCTTTTTCTTGTACTGATTACGGTTGTACTCTTACAAGCATAATCGTGGAAGGTAAAAAGAGACGTCCTGTGGAAGTCCTGCTGGGATATTCAACTCTTGAAGGATATCTTAATTCAAAATACTGTTTCGGTGCTATTGTAGGTCGTTTTGCAAATAGAATCGGAAAAGCTAAATTTGAGCTGAATGGAACTAAATATTCACTTGATAAAAATGACGGACCTAATACGCTGCATGGCGGTTTTGACGGTTATGATAAAATGCTTTGGAAGGGAAAGAAAGTTTGTACTGAAAATGCGGCAGGCGTATGTTTTAAAAGAATTTCACCTGACGGAGAACAGGGATTTCCTGGAAATGTTGAAATAGAAGTTCAGTATATGCTGGATGAGAATAATAATCTTACCTGTTCTTATCGTGCCGTTACAGACAGAGCAACTCCAATAAATATTACCAATCACGCATATTTTAATCTTGAAGGCAAGGGAACTGTTGAAGAGCATACTCTTGTAATGAATTCAAATAAAATTCTTGAAGTAAATGATAAATTGATTCCAACCGGAAATCTTCTTGAGGTAAAAGATACTCCTTTTGATTTTACGGCAGAAAAGAAAATCGGAAAGGATATAAAGTCTGTAGGTGTTGGATATGACCACTGCTATGTTACGGAAATGTATGATCCTGAAAATGAACATTGTGGTGTTCCGTTGCAGGATTCAGATTTAGTTGATTTCTGTACAGTAAAAGCTCCTTCTTCTGGAATTGAAATGTCAGTTTATACAAATATGGAAGGCTGTCAGTTCTATACAGGCAATTATATAAAAGGAATTATCGGTAAAAACGGACAGCTTTATCAGAATCATGATGCTTTCTGTCTGGAAACTCAGGCATTCCCTGATTCACCTAATAAAGAAGAATTCCCGTCATGCATCTTAAAACCTGGACAAGAGATGAGATGTAAGACTGTTTATTCATTCTATTAATTAAATTATTAACAAAAAGTTATTTTTTGATTCATTTTTCTTTGAATTAAACAGAAACACAGTTATAATATAAAAGACAAAAATAAAGTTTCGAAAAAATATTTATGGAGTTATGTAATGGATGTACAATTACAGGAACTGATTGATAAAATCAAGAAAGACGGTGTTGCAACCGCAGAGACTGAAGCAGCAAAAATAATCGAAGCTGCAGAAAAGAAAGCTCAAGGCATTGTTGCAGACGCTCAGGAAAAAGCTGCCCAGATTATAAAGGACGGAAAGGCAGAGACCGAAAGAATGGAAAAGGCAAGCGAAGAAGCCATTGTACAGGCCGGACGCAATATGCTTCTTTCTTTTAAGGATTCTCTGATTGCAGAACTTGACGGTCTTATTCAGGCTGAAACAGCAAAGGCAGAATCGAAGGATGTTCTTGCAAAGCTCGTACCAGAAACGGTAAAGGCTTGGGCAAAGAATTCAGATGCATCAGAACTCTCTGTATTACTCAGTGAAAAAGATTTGAAAGAATTGGAAAAATCACTTACATCTGCTCTCAAGGCTGAATGTGAAAAAGGTCTTGAACTTAAGCCGGATAAAACTCTTTCAGCAGGGTTCAGAATCGGTGTTAAAAATGGTGCTGCATTCTATGATTATTCGGCAGAAGCTCTCGCTGAAATGTTTGCAGCTTATCTTAACCCGAAGGTTGCAGCTTTATTAAAAACCGCTGCCAAGGACGCGAACTAGTGGATTATTATTATTTGGTTTCACAATTACCGAATATCTCTTTTTCCGAAAGTAAAAGTGCGTTACCTATTAGTGGCGAACAGTTTCGTGAACTTGCATCACGTTTTATTACGGAAAAACAAAAGAAAGTACTTGAAGGTCTGTCACTAGTCCCTCCAATGGAATCTGTTCATACAGGTTCAAAATTCTTGGATGTTTGGTATGAAAAGGAACGAAACCTGCGCTGTGCTTTAGCTCAAATAAGGGCACAAAAAATGAAGAAGGACAGTATTCCTCTTCCTGCCGGTTGTACTGCAGATATTATTTCTGCTGCACGCACTGCAGTTGGAATGGATAGTCCTCTTAGTGCAGAAATGTTTCTTTATGAATACAGGTTACGCCTGCTGGATGATTTGCGTCCTATGAATGCATTCTCTATTGATGCGGTGTATGCCTACGGCTTAAAACTTCTTCTTGTTGAGCGTATGAAGAAGTTCGAAGTTGAAAACGGAAAGACATCTTATCATAAGATTTACGATACGATTTTAAGTAATG
>CAMOWQ010000084.1 GCA_946628495.1 uncultured Treponema sp.
AAAATAATGATGAATCCTCTGTAAATTCAGAAAATAACAAAGGAAAAAAGACTGATAAGAAAAAGAAACAGAATTTTGTCGGCTGGATAGACGGTTCTCTGGATCCGATTGCTTACGAAAAAGGAATTGTAAAAATCAGGGCTATACCTTCTCTTGGTTCTTTTAATATAAGTGCAGTAAATGCAAGGGGAAAAGCCGTTCCTGTTCTTCTTTCGTCAAATGAATATGTAAGTACTTCGTTCTATCTTTATACAGAAAAAAGAATATACAAACTTGCAGCAGGGGCAGGTGTTCGCTGTTCTGCAAAATTAAATGATGATGGAATTGAACTGTATTATTCAATAAAAAATGTTGCAGATGTTGATATCGTTATTTCCTGTTTTTCTTCAACAGAAAATGCTCAGGTTGATATGATAAAATTTTCAGCAGGTATACAGAATATTTCTTCAAGAAATGAAAAATTTGCATTGAAGGCAATTTTTGATACAGTGCTTGGTGAATCTGATAAATATCATTTTTATCTTCCTGATGGAACTTCAATAAAGAACGAAAATCAGTTCCCGAATGCAGGGGAGGGAATTAAGCCTTGGATTATTTCTAAAAACGACAAGGCTTCCATTCAGTTCCTTTTTTATGGTGCTGATATTACAAAACCTGAATATGTTTATGCGGCGAATTATTCAACGCTCGATACTCAAAACTGGTATCCAAATCTGCTTACATTCCGCTCTTTTGATACCGTTTATGCTTACAATAATTCAGCACTTGGTATTAACTGGTCTGCTGCTACAATCAAGCCGGAACAGAATGCTTCTTATATAATGTATGCGGCCCTTGCTGTTGAAGAAGATTCTCCTCGCGGACAATATTTCATTCATCCTGAACTTTATTCGGAAAAGCCTGAAAAAGAAGAAAAGAGGGAAGTTATTCCAGAGGAAACTGAATTTGTTGAAGAGCCTGTAATAGAACCTGTTACAAAATCTACTTCTGTTAAGAATCAGGAACCTGTTGTTGAAGAAAAAGTTCAGGAACCTGTTGTTGAGCCAAAGCCAAAGACTGAACAGCCTGCAAAACAGGACCCTAAACCAAGAATAAGGGAAAAGAAAGAACCTGAAACTCCTGCTCCTGAAGATATACCTGTCGTACAGTTTGATGTCCTTTCTCTTTCAAAGGAACAGCTTGAACCTGAATACATTCAGAATCTTATAAATAGAATTACGGTTCTTGAAGAATCTGGTCAGGCTGTAAATAGAGCGGAATTGCTTCAGTTGAATGCAGAACTTGATGCAATTCTTGAAATTTTGAGGCAGAATTAATTTATGTCGAAAGATGTATTGTCTATAGCATGGAGATATATAAAAAGAAGACGTTTTGCGCTTGCAATTCGTATTCTTGAAGGCCGCTCGGAAATTTACGAAGAAAATTTCGAATATTATCTTATGCTTGGAACTGCTTGCCTTTATGCCGGTGATATCGGTAATGCAACAATGTATTATCAGAAAGCCAGAAAAATAAAACTTACCGATACAAGGCTTCTTTTAGGACAGGCTGCTATTTTCTTAAGACGCGGGGAAACAGATCGTGCGCTTCAATATTATCTGGAGGCGCGCGAGAATAATCCTTCTGATAAAATATGTCGGAATGCAATTTCATTTATAAAATCTTACGGAGATTATGAAACAATCTGCAGGTGGGTGGATAGCGGCAGAATAACTCAGTTTTATCCGCCTTTGGGTGCTAATCCTGATAAAATTATTGCATTTTCTTCTGTTGCTGCAGGAATTCTTGTACTTGTGTTTGCTGTTTCCCTTTTTTTGAAAAAAGCTGATGTTTATAACGGTCCTCGTCTTGATTTGTCTGAGCTGGAGCTTTCTTCTGATGAAAAAATCAATTCGCAGGAAAAAGATCTTTCATCCGGCACTTATAACTATATTTTAAGTGATAAAGATATAACCCGAAGCTATGAAAATGCATTGAATTATTTTCAGTTGCATAGGGATAATAAGGCTCAGATTGAAATAAACCGTATTTTAAATTCCAATGCGTCTGTTCAGATAAAACAGAAAGCAAACGTGCTTATGGGATATCTTGTTGAACCGACTTTTGATTCTCTTACGGATAATCCTTCTTATACAGAGTTTTATAATGAAAAACCTCTGTATCTTGACTGCTGGGTTGCCTGGGGTGGGCGGGTTTCGGATGCTGTTGAATCAGAAAGCGGTAAATTTACATGCAGACTTCTTGTCGGTTATGAAAAGATGCGTAATGTTGAAGGTATAATCGATGTTGTTTTTGACGTAAATCCTGAATTTGCACCTGATCAGCCTGTAAAAATTCTTGGAAAAATCAGCAATGATGGCGGACACTATTATCTGAAAGGAAAAGCTGTATTCCAGAGTGTTCACGATGGCCTTGAGTGATATTTTGTTTTTGCGAATGAAAAAGATATCTTGAAATAGAAAAATTTGTTATAATTGAAAAATACTCTTAAAAAATTCTGAAATTTAAAAAAATAAGCCATATTATTATTGGGAGGAAGGTGGCAATAATGGAAAATGGAAGTAATTCTTCGATGGATATATCGGAGAAAATGAAAGCTCTTGAGGCTGCTAGGCTTCAGATTGAAAAGCAGTTTGGTCAGGGCGCTTTGATGAAACTTGGCGAAAAAGCTGATGCTGCGGGAATAGAAGTTATTCCTTCCGGCTCAATACTCCTTGATGAGGCGCTTGGAATCGGCGGTTATCCGAAAGGCCGTGTAATTGAAATGTACGGACCTGAAAGTTCGGGAAAAACAACTCTTGCACTTCATGCAATAGCAGAATCACAGAAAAGAGGTGGAGTTGCAGCATTCGTTGATGCTGAACATGCTCTTGATCCTGTTTATGCTAAAAATCTTGGTGTAAATATAGATGATTTGTGGGTTTCGCAGCCGGATACCGGAGAACAGGCATTGGAAATTACCGAAAATCTGGTACGAAGCGGTGCTGTTGATGTTGTAGTTGTCGATTCAGTTGCAGCTCTTACACCTCAGAAAGAAATTGAGGGCGAAATGGGCGATGCGGTAATGGGTATGCAGGCACGTCTTATGAGCCAGGCATTGCGAAAACTTACTGCAATAATTGGAAAATCAAACTGTATCGTTATTTTCATTAACCAGATTCGTATGAAAATTGGTGTTATGTTTGGTAATCCTGAAACAACAACCGGCGGACAGGCATTGAAGTTCTATTCATCGGTACGTCTTGAAATCAGGCGTATTGAAACTATAGATGCGAAGGGAGATGAAGACGCACTTGGTAACCGTGTACGCGTAAAAATTGTTAAGAATAAAGTTGCGCCTCCGTTCAGAAAGTGCGAACTTGATATTTATTTTGGAAAAGGTATTTCTGCCAGTGCAAGCCTTCTTGATTCTGCTGTAAAACATGGCATTATCGACAAACGAGGTGCATGGTATACAATGGGCGAAACTAAAATCGGCCAGGGTAAGGAAAATGCAGTTGCATTTATAGAGCAGAATGCAGATATAGCAAAAGAAATTGAAGATAAAATCAGAGCTTTGGTTTTTCCAGGACAGGTTCTAAAGGAAAAAGAAGAAGCTCCTAAGAGAAAATCTTCAAAAGCAGCAGCTGCTGCCGCAAGTGACGAATTAACAGCTGGTTTATTCTAATTTGCTTAAGTTCGCAGATTATTATAATAAAGCTTGTAATATTGTGAAAATCCGGGGTTTTGATTGAAACGAGTTCTATTAGGATTAGGATCGAATAGAAGTTTTTCAGGTATGGACAGCCTGCATCTTTTAAACTGTGCGTGCAGGCAGATTCGTACGTTGATGAAAGATGTGAGCTTTTCGTCTGTTTATCAGACTCGTGCCATGTATGTTTTGAATCAGGAAGATTTTTTTAACATGACGGCTTTGGGCTATGTAAACGATGATGAAGATCCATTTGAGTTTCTTGAAAAAATCCACCGGATTGAAGCATCCTTTGGACGTGACCGTTCAAAAGAGATACGTTTTGGTCCGCGTCCGCTGGATATTGATATAGAATTGTTCGGTAATCTTTCTATAAATACCGAAATTCTGCAAATTCCACACCCTCGCATAAAAGAACGTGCGTTTGTTTTAATTCCCGCTATTGAGATTTTAAAAAAATCTACCGATGTTAATGATATAAAAATTTATAAGGTTTATTCGGATTTGATTTCGAAGCTGAATGTTACTATAAAAGAAGAAAATGTTTCAGATGTTTCTGAGTTTCTCTTAAAAAAGGCTTCTGTCGGTTCGGATAAATATCATCACTCGGAAGTGGACGGGAATACTCTTGTAAAACTGCTGCTTCCGGAAGATTTTTTTTCGTAAATGGCGGTAATGCATTATGGAAACTCAGACTGTTCAACAGACTCCGGTTCAGGTTTATGACATTCCTGATGAAAAAGAAAAAGGCCGAGAATATAAGGCTGGAACTTTCGAAGGTCCCCTTGATTTGTTATGGACACTTATAAGGGAAAGTAAAGTAAACATTTATGATATTCCCATTGCTCAAATAACGGAACAGTATCTTGAATATCTTGATTATGCTACGCAGACGGATCTTGGTGATTTGTCTGATTTTTACAGATGGGCAGCCAAATTGATTTATATAAAAAGCCGAATGCTTCTTCCTGTTGAATTTTCCTATGAAGATGAGGATGAAGAAGATCCGCGTCAGGAACTTGTAGATAAACTTATCGAATATCAGAAATTCAAGAAACTTTCGACTCTTATGGAAGAGCAGGAAGATGATTCTGAATGGAATTTTGAACGCAAGAAAATTCAGCGTGTGCTTCCTTTTGAAGAAACTGATTCTATGTGGGAAGAAGTTGATACATGGGAACTTCTTCAGCAGATGCAGTCAATTTTCAAGACAATGATGAGTCAGTATTCGAATGAAAAAATTCTGAATATGTATGAGGAAATTTCGGTTAACGAAAAAATCACTCTTATGAACGAATTGCTTGAAAATAAAAAAGAGTGTATGTTTACGGATTTGCTTACTCGTCCGGGAAACGAAATGGATGTAATCTGCGCGTTCATGGCAATTCTCGAAGCCGTAAAATTCAAGATGATAAAAATCATGCAGAATAAAATTTTTGGTGATATAAAAATCTGTATGAGGGAAGATTCCGACGGATACGTACCAACTGAAGAAGACTTGACTTCAAATTGACAGTATCTGTATTATCCATAGCGGAAAATTTATCTGATTTGTAAAAATGTTTAAGAATTATTATTTAAGGAATATATATGGATTTTAAGAAAGAAGCGGCGCTGGTGGAGACCGTTTTGTTTTTAGAGAGTGAACCTCTTTCTGTAAAGATGATTTCAAATAAAACTCAGTTTTCGGAAGAAGTTGTTGAACAGTGTCTGGAAGTTCTAAAGGAACGATATGAATCGGAAGGTTCTGGTATTGAACTCGCAATGATTACAGGAGGATGGTGCCTTACTCCAAAAAAAGAATGCTGGGATGTTCTTAAGGAACAGTATGGCTCAAAGAGAGAAGGGCGTCTTTCAAAATCTGCAATGGAAACTCTTGCTATAATTGCATATTCTCAGCCTATAACCCGTGCGGAAATTGAGTCTATACGAGGTGTCGGTGTAGATAATATGATTCGCATTCTTATAGACCGCAATCTTATAAAAGAAGTTGGAAAAAAAGAAGCACCAGGAAGACCTGTTTTGTTTGGAACTACAAAGGAATTCTTAAAGCTGTTCAGGCTTAATACAATTGCAGAATTGCCTAAACTTGATGAGGCAGAAGAAGAGAGGTTCGAACTTGCAAGATAATAAAAATGCTGTTCAAAAAGATGAAAAGCAGCCTGTAAGGCTTCAGGCTTTTCTTGCTCATTGCGGAGTAGCGAGCCGTCGTGCATGCGAACAGATTATCCTTGACGGTCGTGTAAGCGTAAATGGAAATGTCGTAACGGAACTTGGAACTAAAGTTTGTGCTTCGGATGCCGTTACTGTTGACGGTAAGGCTGTTCATCTTGAATCAAAGAAAAGATATGTGCTTTTGAATAAGCCTGCGGGTTTTGTATGTTCTGCAAGTGATGAAAAAGGACGTGCTGTTGCGTTTGACCTTCTTAAAGATAAATATTCAGAACGTCTTTACAATGTCGGGCGTCTTGATATGTACAGCAAGGGAATGATTCTGTTTACAAATGATGGTGATTTTGCAGCAAAACTTTCTCATCCTTCCAGTCAGATTGAAAAAGAGTATATTGTAGAAACAAGTCAGGATGTAAGTTCGGAAACGGCAGAACGTCTTGAACATGGTGTGCGTGTTGAAGGCGTTTTTTATAAATGTGTTCGCTGTGAAATTTTAAAACCCCGAAAAATCAAAATTGTTTTGATTGAAGGTAAGAACCGCGAAATCCGAAAAATGCTCGAAAGTCAGAATATCGGAACAAAATCACTGGTTCGCGTGCGTATCGGTAATGTAAATCTCGATGATTTGCGTCCGGGAGACTGCAGAGATCTTACTGTACGGGAAGTTCAGGGGCTTTTAAATTTGTGTAAATAAGGAGACTTGATAAAAATGATTATTGCAATTGACGGACCTGCAGGAACTGGAAAAAGTACGATTGCTGGCATTCTTGCTGAAAAATTAAATATAACGTTTTTGAACAGCGGTGGTTTTTACAGAACCCTTACTCTTGCGGTTTTGAACGAGGGTATTGATTATAAAGATGAAGAAAAAACTTTGGAATTCTGTAAAAAGCAGAAGATTGAATATACAAAAGAAAGTCATTTTATTCTAAACGGAACGGATGTTACATCTCATCTTCATGATGACAGGGTTACTGCAAATGTTTCTCAGCTTAGTGCAAATGTTGAGGTAAGGCATCTTGTAAATGACCTCATGCGTGAAATTACGAAAAGCCTTAGTATTGTATGCGAAGGCCGTGATATGACAACGGTTGTTTTTCCTAATGCTGAATATAAGGTTTATCTTGATGCAAGTTCTGAAGTTCGTGCAAAAAGGCGGTTTGATCAGGGTGTCAGTGATATGACTTTGGAAGAAATCAAGGCGGCAATTGAAAAGCGCGACGAAATGGATAAAAATAAGAAAGAAGGTTCGTTAAAAATTGCATCTGATGCACTATATATAGATACTTCTAACTTGACGATAGATAAGGTTTGTGAGATAATATTAAAACAAATTTCATAAAAATTAAGGGTTTAATAATGGAAGAAATGGAAGTGGAAAAGGAAGAATCCCAGAGCTCCAAGGGAGATTTCCAGACACAATTAGAGGAGTCTTTGAAAGAATTTAACGCACCACAGACAGGACAGTTGGTAGAAGGAAAGGTTGTTCAGATTTCTAACGACTATGTTTATGTTGATATCGGTGACAAATCAGAAGGTTTAATTCTTGCAGAGGAGTTCGCAGTTGAAGGATTGCCTAAAGAAGGTGATAAAGTTCAGGCTTTATTAACAGGATATAATTCAAGTGGTCCTGTTCTTTCTAAGAAAAAGGCTGATACAAAACGTTTCCTTAAGGAAATTCAGCAGGCATCTAAGGACAAAACACCTGTATATGGTACAATTGCCAAAATTGTTAAGAGCGGTTATGAAGTTGATTTAGGAATCGACAAGATGGCATTTTTGCCTATAAGCCAGGCTGATTGCGAAAAAGTTGAAAAACCTGAATCTTTACTCGGACTTAAGTCAAAATTCTATATTGAAAGACTTTATTCTGAAGGTAAATTGAATCCTGTTGTTAATCGCAGAAAATATCTTGAGGAAGAAGTAAACGAAAAAAGAGATGCTTTCTTCAATACTGTAAATATTGGTGATACTGTAAAAGGAACTGTAAAGAGCTTTACAAGTTTCGGTGCATTCATTGATCTTGGTGGTTTTGACGGACTTCTCCATATTAATGATATGAGCTGGGGTCATGTTGCTCGTCCAAAAGATTTTGTTAAAAAAGGTCAGGAAATCGAGCTTAAGGTTATCCGCATTGACCCTGCAGAAAAGAGAATTAATCTTTCTCTCAAGCATTTTGCAGAAGATCCATGGATTCACTTCGAAGAAAAATATCATGTAAATGACATCGTAAAAGGTAAGGTTACAAAACTTACAGAATTTGGTGCATTTGTTGAATTGGAAGAAGGAATCGAAGGTCTTGTTCATATCAGTGAATTCTCTTGGACAAAGAAAATTAACAAACCGTCTGATATGGTTGCAGTTGGCGACGATGTTGAAGCAATGATTCTTGGATATGATATTCAGGCAGGACGCGTATCTTTGGGATTCAAACAGACAACAGAAAATCCTTGGGATACAATTTCTGAAAAATATCCAGAAGGAACAAAGATTTCTGGAAAAGTTGTAAAGATTACAAATGTTGGTGCTTTCGTATCTATCGAAGATGGAATCGACGGTTTCCTTCATGCAGATGATATTTCTTGGACAAAGAAAGTTAAGCATCCAGGTAGTGAACTTACTGTAGGACAGGATGTTGAAGTTGTTGTACTCGGCTGCGATGCAGAAACTAAAAAAATTAAGGTTGGTATCAAACAGCTTACAGAAAATCCTTGGAAGAAATTTGCAGAAGAATATAAAGTTGGTTCAACTTTGGAAGGTGAGATTACTTCAATTACGGAATTCGGTGTTTTTGTAAAAGCTCCAAATGGAATTGAAGGTCTTGTAAACAAGGCAAATCTCAGTGATGAAAAAGATGTTCCTTACGAAGAAGCAATCAACAAATATAAAGTAGGCGATAAGATTAACGTTTACGTAATCGATATCAATACTGAAAAAGAGAAGGTTGGTTTCTCAGTAAGAGAATTCAAGCGCAAGCAGCAGAGAGATGAGATTTCTCAGTATATGGCATCTTCAAATGATGACGATAATGGTTCTTACACTCTCGGTGATGCATTGAAAGCTCAGAAAAACGACTAATATAATTTATACATATAAGTTTTTCTAAATACAAATAAACGCATTGCAAGTACTTATAAAGAACCTGTAATGCGTTTTATTTGTTATAGATAATTCTTTCGGGATTCAAATGTTGGGAATTAAAACAGGTTTTATTGAAATTGATGAATTGATAGGGCAGAGTCGTTTCATTACGAATTTGAAGAATATCCTTTTGTCATTGTCAGCTAACCGTTCTTGTGTTTTAATTTCGGGCGAAAAGGGAACAGGAAAATCTCTTTTTGCAAAACACCTTCATTTGCTTTCCAATTCTGATAGTTCCGGATTTATTAAAATAAATTGCAGATATTTTATTAATGAATCATCTGAAGATGTTAAAGTGCTGTCTTTTCTGGACGAATGTACTAATCGTGCGGATAGAATTACTTTATATTTTGATGGAATAGGATATTTGAATAAAACTTTTCAGGAAGCGTTGTACAATTTTATTAAAAGAACCGTTTCTGAAAGAAAAAATGTAAGGTTTATTTTTTCTACTCAGGAAAATCTTGATAAGCTTGTAAATGAAAACCGGTTTCAGAAAGAATTATATATGATTATAAGTACTGTTCTTGTAAATATGATGCCGCTTTTTCAGCGTGAAGATGATGTACTTTTGCTGGCTGAATATTTTTACAGGAAAAATAATGCTTTGTCAGGTAATGTTTTTGCAGATTTGCCTTTTAATGAAAAGTTGCAGTTACGCATAAAAACTTTTTATTGGAAAGGAAATATTGCAGAATTAAAAAACTGTATGGAGCATGCTTTCCTTGTTGCAGAACCTCCTTATATTGGTCTGCAGGATTTGAATTTTTCGGAAAATATGAATTCAGGAGTCGAAAAGTCAAGTACTTATCTTGAAAATTTGTCTTTTGAAGAATGTAATGAACAGAACGAAAAATTTACATTAAAGAATGTCATGGATGAATTAAAAAAGGAGTATGTTACAAAAGTTTTGCAGCAGACTTCTTGGAATCAGACCAAGGCTGCTAAAATACTAGGAATACAGCGTACTTATGTGATAAAATTAATGAATGAACTAGATATTCATAAACAAATGTGAGGTTAATTATGTCAGAAAATGAAGAAAAAAAGACTTCAGGCAAATTAATGAATACTTTTTTGGAAAATAATAAGAAAATACTCATTGTTATTTTGTCTGTAATTATTGCAGCTGTTTTGGTTTTTGTTGTAATTAATGTAGTTGATACTAAAACAACAGAGTCAAATCTTGCAAAAATAGATGCAATTTCATATCAGATGACAGACGGTTCTGCTGAACTTGAAGACGCTGAAATTGATGCTCGTCGCGATGCTGCTTTGGAATCTCTTAAGCCTTTGCTTTCAAAAGGTGGAGTTTCTGGTGTAAGGGCAAACATGCTTGCTGCAGAACTTTACTATCAGAAAAAAGACTATTCTGAATCTGTTGCCTGCTGGAATGCTGCTGCTTCAAAAGGTAAAA
>CAMOWQ010000085.1 GCA_946628495.1 uncultured Treponema sp.
TTTGACTGGCAGCGATTTTTTGTGTATGCCTGTATTTATAATGCGTTTGCCCTGAACAAAGGTACTTTTAAGACTGTTCTGTTCCAGAAACAAATTCTAATTGTGAATCTTTCGGAAATTCTTTTTTCAGACTAACAAAAGAGGAATCTAAATCAACATCATTTACGGCAAGAATATGGCATACTACGACATTTCCGGGCACAACAGCATTCATTTCAGTTTCATCTGAACGGTCATATCTTATTACAACACAGCCGTCAACTTCCGGTGCCTGAAAACAGGTTCTGCCAATTGCAAGACCTTCCGAAACATCTTCTGCAACATCAGGATCTATATCAATAATTTCTTCCACTAGAACTTCTGCGTCAGTACCGATATATTTTTCAAGAGTTTTCGCAGTAATTTCAGACTGGATTTTTTCAAGTGTTACTGCCCTTTTTCTTGCAACAGAAACTGGTACACGCGGCTTCATATTATATGCCGGCGTATCTTCTTCCCTGCTGTACGAAAAACAACCAGACCAGTCAGGTTTTATAGTTTCAAGAAATTTTCTTGTATTTTCTGCCTGCAAATCTGTTTCGCCAGGAAAACCTGTAAGAAAAGTTGTTCTAATTACGCAATTTTCAAGTTCCATGCGGATATTTTTAATAAGTGCCGAATACTTTTCAAAAGAGCCTTTGCGGTTCATTGCATGAATTATATCATCATCGCCGCTCTGGAACGGAATATCAAAATATCGGGCAAAACGGGAATCTGCCTTAATAACAGGAAGAATATCTTCGTTAAAATGATCAGGATGAATATAAAGCAGGCGTACCAGAAACTGACCTTCCAGTTTTGAGATTTGTTTTAAAAGCACGCACAACGGAGAAAGATTTTTATATTCCTTATTTTCGCTTTCGGAAAAAGTGCAGGAAGCAAAAACATCATCAGTTACACCAGTTCCGTAAGCTGCAAGATCCTGACCGATAAGGTTGATTTCATAAACACCTTTTTCAACAAGCGACTTTATTTCTTCAATAACATCTTTACAAGAACGGCTTCTTAATTCTCCTCGGATAAGCGGAATTGCACAGAACGAACAGTGATTTGAACAGCCTTCTGTAATTTTTACAAAAGCACTTCCCTTAAAATTAAAAAGCACTTTTCGTTCACAAGAACAGATTCCTTCCTGTGGAAAAACCATTACCTTGTCTTTTGAACCTTCAAGTACAGACTTCATAAACTCTACGATTTTTGACAAATCACCGTTACCAAAAACACCGTCAAGTTCAGGCATGGATTCATTAAGAGTTTGAGCGTAACGCTGTGC
The DNA here is from genome assembly GCA_946628495.1 of uncultured Treponema sp. Lineage (GTDB taxonomy): Bacteria > Spirochaetota > Spirochaetia > Treponematales > Treponemataceae > Treponema_D. Next base: position 1,313 of record CAMOWQ010000085.1, read on the forward strand.
AAGACAGCCTGTCATTATGATTTTTGCAGCAGGATAAGCCGCTTTTACAGAATAAACTGCATCAATTGATTCTTTTTTTGCGCTTTCAATAAAACCGCACGAATTAATAATGATAAAATCCGCAGTTTCGGGATTCATAGTGTGTTCAAAACCTGCTTCTTTAAGATAAGAAACAATAACTTCACCGTCCGTCTGATTCTTTGCACATCCGTGCTGATCAATAAAAAATCTAGTCAAGTTCGATTACCACCAGTTTATATTTTCCGTCTGTATCTTTTATCCATTTGATATCTTCTACAAGAATTTTTCCGGCAGCACCAATTTCCAAATCGAATGTTCGTGAATCTGCAATAATAGTGAACTTTACGGTATTTGAGTTAGAAATCCAGAGACGGATTCCATTATGAGGAGTTGCAGTGAATAATTCACCGCGCGTAAAATACGTTTCAACAGATGCCGCATTATCAACTTTATCTCTAAAAAGACATGAACCGCGGAAATTTGCATTGATTGTAAAAGGATAGGCACGATTATCTTCAAGAATAACCTTCTGCGGATGATTTGACTTTATTTCAGAAGCAAAAGGAATATCTTCAAGAACGACAGAATATCCTGTATCAACTATACCATGACGCAAAAGAATGCTAACTTCCGCACCACGATTTGCATCAGTAGAAGAAATATCAGAAACATAGACAATCATATCTGAAACAGAATCACCGTCAATATCAATTTCGTTTTCTTCTGCGAGATCTGTATAAAATTTTCCACCAGGAGTATCAATTCCAAAAGAAGAAATTGTATCATGAACTGTAAGCACAATCTGACCATTATCAGTTGGCACAAGAAGCTGATCTCCTTTATAAAGACGCTTTGAAAATTTTTCGGAGGTCAATTCATACTGTTTATTTTTTACAGTACTTGAAACAACAACATTATCAACTTCTACTGTTTTATTTTTTTGGATAAAGAAAATCGTAAAGAATACAGCAAGTGCAACAACTACGCCGCTTGGAATAAGAATCCAGGGTAATTTAGAATGCGGCTGCAATTTTTTAAGAAGCTCTGTGGGAACCGGTTCTTCCTGAAGTTTTTTATTGTGATACAATTTAAGAAGAAATTCCGTATCAAGTTCAAGATAATTTGAATAATTTTTTAAGAAGCCTATAAAATAAGCATCTCCGGGAAAAACAGACGTATCTTCCTGCTCCAACCCGATAAGATATCTTGAATCTATGGTCAATTCTCTGGCAATCCGCTCAATTTCCAGACCTTTTGACTCTCTCGCATTCTTTAAAAGTTCGCCGTAACTATCCATAATAATATTTAAGAATTACTCCGAAAACAAAAAGTTATTGTAATTATTAGCTGATGACGGTGCATCGTAAATAAAACGCTGATCTGTTATACCTGTATTCAGTTTATATCCGTAGAAATCAAAAATAAAACTTTCGCCTTTTGGAGTAACAGCTTCCATATGACGAATTAATTTTGTTTCAGGATTTACTGCAATCTTGATATACTTGAACGCTTCCGAAGCACTTTTTCGTTCCAAAATAAATTTTACAACCATTTCATCAGAATTATCATCTAACGGTTCGGCATTAATACCGTTTTCGTAGGCAACTTTGTAATATCTGCTTAAGAGTGTAAGCCCCTGCGGTGTTGAAAGAGCACTGCCCGAAGCCTGTCCCGAAGACTGAACCTGCTGCTGTAAAACTGCCGAAGGTCCTGGAAGATAAATAGTAAGGGTATCACCGTTAAAAACAATTACCTGTTCTTCTGGATTTGTATAATTCATACGGATAAGTCCTGGAGCTTTGTAAGAAAGAGTTCCAGAGGTTTCTGTCTTATCCATTTTTATTTCGAAATCGACCTCATAATCTTTTATGGTGCCGTAAAATTCCGAAATAGATTTAAAATAACTGTTTGCAGTTGTAATATTCTGTGAAAAAACTGTCTGAGTCAAAAAAAATGCACAGACAATGATAAAAGCCTTTTTCATATCTGTGCATTATACTATTAACAGGAAGAATTGTCTATTTCCGTGTTATTTATCGTTATTTGAAGCATCTTCATTTTCGGCTGAAGATGTTGGGTTTTCGTTTGAAGGTTCTGCATTTTCTGGCGAAGGCCCAGATGTTTCAACTGAAGTTTCTGCATTTTCTGAACCGTCCATGAGCTGGCGGCAATGTTTTTCTCCGTTGATAATCTCGTAAAATTCTTTGCCGTCCATCGTTTCAACCTCAACAAGACGGTTTGCAATATAATCAAGCAAATCTTTATGTTCAGAAAGAAGTTTTACAACATAATCATAACGTTCACCAATTATACGTGAAATTTCTTCATCAACATATTTCTGAGTTTCTTCACTGAATTCACGGATAAGATTAGGTTCTCCACCTCGATTACCAAGCACACCTTTACCAAGCGTCATATTCTTGAATTTTTCACTCATACCAAAATCGACAATCATCTGTTTTACAAGGTCAGTTGCGCGTGCAATATCATTAGAAGCTCCTGTTGAAATATCACCAAGCACAATCTGTTCTGCAGCGCGACCTCCAAGAAGGGTGTCTACTTCGTTTACAATATCTTTATAAGTCTTAAAATTAATTTCCTCCTGCTCGCGATACTGTGTAAAACCACCAACACCGTGACTTCGCGGAACAACTGTAATTTTATTTACAGGAGGATAATCAGGCGTAAACGCACCAACCAAAGCGTGTCCAGTTTCATGAACGGAAACAAGACGCATTTCCTTTTTATTATCCTTTCGGCTCTTTTTCTTAAGACCAATGCTTACCTTATCAATTGCATCATTAAAATCAACCATGGTAACTTTTTTACGACCGTTACGAACAGCAAGAAGTGCAGCTTCATTTACAACATTCGCAAGATCTGCTCCGGCAAAACCTGTCGTACCATGTGCAAGCGATTCAAAATCAACATCTTTATCAAGTTTTACATTTTTTGCATGAATTCTGATTATTGCCTCACGTCCTTTTACATCTGGAAGTTCAACAGGAACATGTCTGTCAAAACGACCTGGACGAAGCAAAGCAGGATCAAGAATATCAGCACGGTTTGTTGCAGCAAGAATGATAAGACCTTTTTCGTTATCAAAACCATCCATTTCGACAAGCAGCTGATTCAAAGTCTGTTCGCGCTCATCGTTTCCGCCGCCAAAACCATTCATACGGTTTTTACCAAGTGCATCAATTTCATCTATAAATACAATACAAGGAGCTTTTTCCCTTGCCTGTTTGAACAAATCCCTTACACGAGAAGCACCAACTCCGACGAACATTTCTACGAAATCAGAACCCGAAATACTAAAGAAAGGAACGCCTGCTTCACCGGCAACAGCACGTGCAAGCAATGTTTTACCAGTTCCCGGGGGACCAACAAGAAGAACACCTTTTGGAATTTTACCACCAATATCCGTATATTTTTTAGGTTCTTTAAGAAAATCAACAACTTCTACAAGTTCTTCTTTTGCTTCGTCAACGCCCGCAACATCCGTAAAACGGGTTTTTACTTTTCCTTCTTCTACAACTTTTGCACGAGAACTTCCAACAGAAAAGATGCTTCCAACTCCGTTGCCGCCACCGCCCATTTTTTTAAAAATAAGGACATAAAAAACAACAATAAGGATAAACGGCAGAAGATTGATGATTATCTGAATAAGATAATTTGTCTGTTTCTGCACGAATTTATACTGAACGCCTTTTTCATCAAGAAGGTCTATGAATTTCTGCATTAAAACAGCAGATGTTTTATACTGATTTTCCGTACGCTGGGTTACAGGAAAAAGCTGTATGCCTTTTGAAGTTGAACCTGAACTTACAAAATGAGAAGGTCCATATCCTGTAATATAATTGTCGCTGATTTCAACACGAACAATTTCACCGTCTTCAATTTTTTGTCTGAAAACCGAATAATCTATCAATTCATCAGGCTTTGAAAGCACAAACAAATCAATTATTGTTACCAGTGCAAAAGCAACAATCAAAATTGCCCAAAAAGGGAACTTCTTCTTGCCATTTTTTCTGTTCTTTTTCTTATCATCAGAGTCATCTTCTGGGATTTCGAATTTAAAAAAACTAAACGGATCGTTTTCATCCCTATTTTGTTTTTCATCATTTTTATTTTTATCTTCAGCCATAAACAATTCCTGTATTTTTTTCCGTTAAATTAAATATACTAACAATAATAATATTTTTCCATAAAATAATTTTAAAGATTCTTTATTTTTTTTCTTAAGTTTTATTTTTAAAATCCGAAAATCAGAATGATTATCTATCTTTTACCGTAAGGTTCAGGAGGTTCAGAATGGGATATCCAACTAACGCATATAGTGCATATCAGAAAACAAACATCAGTACAGCAAGTCAGGGCAGACTTGTAGTTCTTTTATACGAGGGAGCAATCAAACAACTGACAGCGGCCATTTCTTATTTTGAGCCAGACGGAAAAATCAAGCCGGCAAATATCGAAAAATACGGAATCTGTATTCAAAAAGCACAGACAATCATTACAGAGTTACAGGTTTCTCTTGATATGGAAAAAGGCGGTGAAATTGCAAAAAATCTGATGTCTCTATACGTTTACTTTAACGAACAGCTGATGAATGCAGGAATTTCACGAGACAAGAATAAGATTGATTTTGTTCTGAACATGATGAAGCAGCTTGCAGATTCATGGAGGCAAATTTCGAACAGTACGGCAAATGCACCGGCTGCAAAAGTTCAGAATGCATTGAATATCATAAGCTAGTAAAAACGGAAACCGGGCAAAAAGCACGGCAAAGTCATACAAAGATTCGGGAGGATTATTATGGCAGAAATTTCACAGGAAGAATTAAACGAAAGGGTCGCAATTTTAAGAAGATTCAGGTCTCTGCTCGAACAGCAGCGTAATAAATTCAAAGAATATCTGGATATTCTTGAAAAACAGCAGGATTCAATTTCTGATAAAAATCCAGAATCTCTTATGGCACACACAGAACTTGAACAGCAGGTTGTAAAAAACATCGAAAATCTTCAGAAAGTTATTGTTCCTATGTCTAAGATGTACAATTCTGTAAAAGCAACATCTGCATCAGAAGAAAATATGTCAGAATCAAAGAATGAAGACGAGCAGATAAATCTTATTCAGAACGAACTTTTCAGTTTACAGAGCAAAGTGCTTGAACAGAACAAACTTAACAGAGAACTTCTTAAAGTTAAGCTTGATCAGGTTAAGACTCAAATCAATAACTTCAAAAATCCTTACAAAAATTTACACAGTGTATACGCTCAAAAACAATCAGTTGCAACTTTAGTACAGATTGAAGTTTAATCCGATATTCCAAAATTCATTCATTCAATTCAACATATACGGAATGTAAAAGGCAGAAAAATGAACAGCATAATAGTGGCATACGACAAAAACCGTGTTATCGGATTGAATGGAAAAATTCCATGGAATCTTCCGTCAGAACGCGACAGAATGAAAAAAATCTGCAGCGGAAAAAAAATAATAATGGGCCGGAAATCTTTTGAAGAAATCGGTCATGCACTTTCCTATTGCACAATAATCATTGTAAGCACAACATTAAAAAAAGCACCGCAAGGCTGCCTGCTTGCACACTCTTTGCAGGAAGCCGTTGAATTTTGCAATAACGGCGAATCAAAAGGATGCATTTTTGCAGGCGGTGAACAGATTTACAAACAGGCTTTAGCTCTAAATCTTGTAGATATAATTTACGCAACAGAAATTCAAGACAATTATGAAGGCAATAGTTTTTTTCCTGAATTACCAGAATGCTTTAAAAAAACAGATAATACAGCAGAAAATTCAAACAATTTTCAATTAATAAAATGCGAAAACGGCATAGAATACCGCTACACCACATATATAAAACAGTGAATGAAATCATTCTTAAACAAGAATATTTTCATTCAACATTTGCCTGAACAAATCCTTATTTTTCAAGCAAATCTTCCATTTCATCAGGAATAAGTTCAAAAAAATCATAACCGGTAAGATTTTCAATTTCATCGACTGAACATTTATAAAATTCCCAGTCTCCGTTTTTATTACACCCCTGTTCATTTGGAATATTAACACAGATTACCTGAGCTTGTTCCAGACGCGACATATCATTATCCCCTTCGGGAAGTATAAAAAGAATTTTCCATGTATATGCCGGAACATTTATATAATGCTCTGTGCCATCAGCTGCCGTTACAGGAATATTTTCAAAAAAGCCTTTTGCCCCCGTGCCGCCGCTTCCGTACGGGCCCGCGAAGATATACAATTCGTTCCCCTGCTTTGCCAGTTCGCGTTCGTAGTTTTCAAGATGCATCCATACAATTCTGTTGCAGTCAGGTGCCTGCGGAACCATGTTCGTCATTACAAAAGTAACTGCATTATCAAAAGCAGAAAGCGTACGGTCAGCAGAAGGACAGATATGCCCCCTGTCAAAACCGTATGCATTGAATTTATAATCAGCTTTTGTTACAGCATACCATTCCGACGGCAAATCCTTATCTGCACCAAATTTATTTGTTCTGTCTGCCTCGCCTAAATCGGAAGAACTTAAATGCCAGCCCACCCAGTTAGGACACAATGTCTGAGTATTATAAGACAGAATAAACTGCTGTTTTTCCATAAGATAATTTGATGACGATGCAAGTTCAAAAAGTGCATCAGAAGGATTTCCAAAATAAAGCGGTGAATTTTCGGAATGCCCGAGATCACCTTCAAAAGAATATTCAGTTTTAGGGAGTGCATCTTCTGCATCAACAGTTGTAACGTCAACGGCATCGGTAACAGCCTCAGTAACCGCGGACACACTTGCCTCATAATCTGTACCCGCAGGCTCCCCTACACCATCATCAGAAACGACAAAACCTTCTGCAACGGACTCATCTGCAACACCCGCAGTATTTTTACTGCCAGTCTGCTCCGATAAAAATTCCTGAACAGCAGCACTTTCTGCAAAAAAACTTTTATCTGCAACAGAAAAATAAAATGCCCAACAAACAACGACAAAAATCAACAGCAAAAATACAATGAATAATCTTTTGTTTTTCATACCGCATTAATGTAATACCCGACACAAAAAAAATCCATATATATAAAATATTTCAAAAATAATTTCCGGTCTAGGAACTTTTTTTCAAAACCTAGAGAGCGACGGCTTTAGCCGATAAACCTTGTAATTATATCCGTTTCCCCAACTTCCCAAGCACGTGCATTCACTTTATACTGTTGCTATGAATCTACTTTCTATTAACAATCTTTCAAAAATCGGAAGAGAAAAACCTCTCTTCACCGAAGTAACGTTTGGTCTTCAGGAAGGCGAAAAAGCCGCTTTAATAGGCCGCAACGGAACCGGAAAATCAACACTACTCAACACAATTGCAGGCATACTCCAACCCGACCAGGGCTCGGTTACAATAAACAGGGAAGCAGGCGTTTCATTCTTACCGCAAACTCCACTCTATTCACCGGAAGACACAATCCGCACTCACATTTTTAAAAGCAGTTCTCCAAAACTGAATATAATCCGCGAATACGAAGAAATCTGCGACAAAATGAGTAAAACCACAGACAACCCGCAGGAAAATTCTTCAAAAAAATCCAGTTCATCCCTTCAGCAACAATACGACAACATAATGCAGAAAATGGATGCCCAGAACCTCTGGAATTACGAGGCACAGGTAAGTTCAATTCTTTCAACACTCGGAATTACCGACATGGAACGCAAAATGGGCACGCTTTCGGGTGGAATGATAAAAAAAGTTGCGCTTGCACAGGTTCTTGTCGAAGACACAAAAATTCTTCTTCTTGATGAACCGACAAACCATCTTGATATTACGACTATCGCATGGCTTCAAAATTATCTGCACGATACAAAACGCTCGGTTCTTATGGTTACCCACGACCGCTGGTTTTTGGATGCAGTCTGCACAAATATTTACGAGCTGGCACGAGGTCATCTCAAATTGTATCAGGGAAATTACAGTCAGTATCTCGAAAAAAAGGAAAAAGAAGCCGAAATCGAAGCCAACACCGAACGCCGCATAGAATCTGTTCTTCGTTTTGAACGCGACTGGCTTTTGCGAGGTCCCTGCGCACGTGGAACAAAGGCTAAGGCCCGAATTCAGCGCGACATGCAGCTTATAAACCGCGAAAAATTTGCCGCCGACAAAGGCTTTACTTTCGAAGTAAAAGGCAAACGTCTTGGTGGAAAAGTCCTGGAACTGCACAACATAAGCAAGAATTATCCGAAAGGTTTTGTAAAAGAAGAATATGCAGGAGGGGAAAGCCTTCCCCTCGCTCCAGCCACGACAGCAGCAACAGAAGCACAGACCGTCGCGGCTTCCACTACCCCTTCGCCTAAGGAGGACACCCCCTTAAAATCCCCCGAAAAACAAACAGAAGCCGACATGCGATGTTTGCAAAGCAAACTCGGTTACAACGCCTGCTCTACAATTCCCGTAATAAAAGATTTCTCCTATAAATTCACCAAAGGTCAAAAAATCGGAATTTTTGGCGATAACGGAAGCGGAAAATCAACCTTACTCAACATCATCACAGGAAATTTACAGCCTGATTCAGGAACCGTCGATGTAGGATTAAACACAAAATTCGGCTACTACACACAGAATCCAGTTTTTAAAGATACAAACCTAACCGTTTTAGAATACATAAAAGAAACTGCCGAACACATGACGCTTAACGACGGCAAAAAAGAAGTAAGCGCCACAAAATTTTTGGAAGAATTCGGTTTTGAAGGAAAAATTCAGCATTCCCCAGTAAGCACGCTTTCGGGCGGAGAACGCAAAAGGCTTTTTTTAGTACGGCTTCTTTTGGAAAATCCTAACTTCCTTATTCTTGATGAACCGACAAACGACTTCGACATTTTTACAATGAACATTCTTGAACAATTCCTCATAAATTACGAAGGATGTCTTCTTCTTGTAACACACGACCGTTATTTTATGGATAAAACCGTAGATTCACTTTTTATTCTGGAAGAAG
>CAMOWQ010000086.1 GCA_946628495.1 uncultured Treponema sp.
AATTCGGAGGAAATATTGCATACGGACGTACACCAGACGGACAGCCTAGTTTCCATATCGAAAATGCAGAAGAAGTCACTGCAACACCTTATGATATGCCAATAATCGGTTATGATACAAAAACAGTAAACACCTTGCGTTTATGGCAGGCATCAAGTCCAAACGGTTTTGATTTACAGCTTTTTAACAACATGGATTACAACCGTGCTGTAGAACGCCAGAACAGCGCAGAAAATATAAGCCGCGTTCTTTATCCTAATGACAACGGACCTTCAGGAAAGGCACTCCGCTTAAAACAGCAGTACTTCTTCAGTTCAGCATCTTTACAGGATTTAGTACGACACTATGTTGCAGACCACGGAACAGATTTCAGCAAATTTGCAGATTTGCACGTTATTCAGCTGAACGATACACATCCTGTAGTTGCAATTCCTGAACTTATGAGAATCCTCCTCGACGATTACAATGTTGGCTGGGACGAAGCATGGGATGTAGTAACTCACACCTTTGCTTATACAAATCATACAATTCTTGCAGAAGCATTGGAAAAATGGCCTATTTCAATTTTTCAGGGACTTTTGCCACGTGTATATCAGATTGTAGAAGAAATTAACCGCCGTCTTGTAATTGAACTCCGTCAGAAATTTCCGAACGACTATTACAAGCACGAACACATGGCTATCATTCATAACAATATGGTTTACATGGCATGGATGGCTATTCACGCATGTTTCAGCGTAAACGGTGTTGCAGCCCTTCATACAGAACTTCTTAAAACTGCCGAACTTAAAGACTGGTACACAATCTACCCTGAAAAATTCAACAATAAGACAAACGGTATTACACAACGCCGCTGGTGTCTTAATGCAAATCCTAAACTGTCAAAATTCATTACAGACAGAATCGGACACGGCTGGGAAAAAGACCTTAAATTGCTTAAAGGCCTGGAAAAATATCTTGATGATGACGCATCACTCGACGAACTCATCAAAATCAAAATGGAAAATAAACAGGCACTTGCAGATTATCTCAAGCATACCCAGAATGAATTCCTTGATCCTGAATCAATTTTCGACGTTCAGGTAAAGAGACTTCACGAGTATAAACGCCAGCTTCTGAACATTCTGAACGTAATGTATCTTTACAACAGAATTGTAGAAGATCCTTCTTACAATCCGCCTGCAAGAACATTCATTTTTGGTGCAAAGGCAGCTTCAGGATACAGACGTGCAAAATCAATCATCAAACTGATTAATACAGTTGCAGACCGCATTAACAACGACCGCCGCGTACGTGGAAAACTCCGCGTTGTATTTATCGAAAACTACCGCGTTTCAGTTGCAGAAAAGATTTTCCCTGCAGCAGATGTTTCAGAACAAATTTCTACAGCAGGACTTGAAGCTTCAGGTACATCAAACATGAAATTCATGCTCAACGGTGCACTTACACTCGGAACAATGGACGGTGCAAACATCGAAATTTTTGAGGAAGCTGGAAAAGAAAACGGCTTTATCTTTGGCCTTCTTACAGAAGAAATCAAAAAGATGGAAGCAGACCATTCTTACAATCCTCAGGAATATCTGGATAGAAATCCTGCACTTGCAAAAGTTGTTGAACAGCTTATTGACGGCACATACGATCCATCACATCAGCTTTTCAAGGAACTTCACGACTCACTTGTTTACGGTGTAGAAGGTCAGCGTCCTGATGTTTACTATGTTCTTGCAGATTTTGATTCTTACACAAAAGCCCGCGAAAAAATTGCAACTGCATATTCAGATAAAAAAGCATGGGCAAAAATGGCTCTTAAGAATATTGCAAATTCAGGCAAATTCTCTTCTGACCGAACAATCGAAGATTATGTAAGAGACATCTGGCACTTGAACAAAGTTGTAATCAAATAAACTGAGTAAAAAATGCATACACCAACCGCACGCCAAAGCAGAATAAAAAATCATCTGTTCTTCTTTGGCTGCCTTCTGGTTCTGGTGATTGCCTTTATTCTTTCCCTGTGCTTAGGTGCAGAACCATTGAATTTCATAAAGGCAATCTCAGAACCTGATTCTTTCCAAAACATCATTCTTTTCAGACTAAGACTTCCACGTTCCCTTCTTGTTATGATTACGGGGCTTCTTTTAGGCGGTTCAGGGGCTGTTTTTCAATTATTTTTCAGAAATCCGCTTGCAGAACCGGGAATTACAGGCATTTCGTCGGGTGCAACGCTCGGAGCCGTAATATGCACTGTACTCGGACTTGGAACAGGCATTCACCTTCCGGCGTTTTTTTCTCCAATAAATCTTTTTGCATTCTGCGGATCCCTTGGGGCAGGCATACTCGTAACATTTCTTGCATTCAGCAAAGCAGGTAAAAATTCTTCCGTTATGCTGCTTTTATGCGGAACGGCGCTCGGAACTTTATATTCATCACTTTCATCTATAATTCTTCTTACAAGCGACAAGGAACTTTTTGCAATTTACAGCTGGATTTTAGGCAGTTTTAACGGGCGCGGATGGAAAGAACTGGCATTCATCATAATTCCATCGGCAATTTCCTGTTCAATAATGTATTACCTGAGAAACAGTCTGGACCTTCTTACTGGCGGAGAAAAAACAGCCGAAGCTCTCGGACTTGAAGTAAGCAGGACACGCATCCTGGTTCTTATCTGCGGTTCATTTGCAGTAAGCGCTGCGGTGTGTGCGGGCGGTACAATAAGTTTTGTAGGGCTTATAGCTCCGCATATTGCGCGAAAGACGGCAGGCTCAAAAGGAAGAATTTTAATTCCATTCAGCATGATTTTTGGAAGCATTTTACTGCTTGCCGCCGACACAATTGCAAGAACATTAATTGCTCCGTCTGAAATTCCTGCAGGAGTAATAACGGCAGTTTTGGGAGCACCGTTCTTTTTATCATTGTGCTTAAAAACTACGAGACAGTAATCCTTGCAAACAGGAAAATTCAAACTAAAAAATCCTAACTTCCTTAAAACAGAAAAAAGCTTTATACTTTTAATATGGATAATACAAATCAGAACGAATTAAAGACAGCAATCGTAACAATTATCGGACGTCCGTCAGCAGGAAAATCTACATTTCTTAACACTGCCTGTCAGGAACCAGTTTCAATTGTTTCACCAATTCCTCAGACAACACGAAACGCTATAAAAGGCATTGTAAACACATCTTACGGACAGCTTATTTTTATTGATACGCCCGGCTATCACGATTCAGAAAAAAAACTGAATTTAAGGCTTAAAAATGTTACCGAAAGCAATCTTGACGGCATTGACTGTCTTCTTTATGTAATTGATTCAACACGCGAACCTGGAGAAGAAGAAGTTCATACAGCTCAGCTTGTACAAAAACTTGCAGGTAAAACTGTAGTTGCAATCAACAAAACAGATTTACCGACAGCACGACCTGCAAAAATCAGAAAATTCCTGGAAACCCAGCTTCCGCAAATTCCACAGGAACGGATTTTCGAAATGTCGGCACAAAAAGACATTGGAATCAACGAAATCTTAAAGGCTCTCTACGACATTTCACCAGTTGCACCTCCGATGTATGATGAAGAATCTTACACCGACCAGGATTTATCCTTCAGAATTGCCGAAATAATCCGTGGTGAAGCAATCAACAGACTTCAGGATGAAATTCCGCATGCAGTTTATGTTGATATTGCCGACGTAGAACATCGCAGCAATGGAAAAAAAATCTGGGTACGCGCATTTTTGTGTGTTGAACGCGAAAGCCAGAAAGGCATTGTAATCGGAAAAGGCGCTTCTAAAATCAAAGAAATTCGAACTGCCGCATCACGCAAGATAAACGAAATCTATATGCAAAAAATCGATCTTGATTTACAGGTAAAAGTTGATAAAAACTGGCGTCAGCGCGACTACACTTTGAACAAACTCATTCCTAAAAACTAACGGGCTGTACAGGTTATAATATGACTGATGATGAATGGAATGCATTCTGCACCTTCCGCGAAAACTTTAAAAATCAGGTGGCAATCTGGAGTAAAAACACGGATTTTCTAAGTCCGCTTCAAAAAAGTGCCGCTGATTTTTACAAGACGCCTGAATATCCTCTGGAAACGCCCGTCGTTTATAACAAGGCATTGGACGACGTTCAGAAAAATGATTCAATAAACCTTATTGTAATCGGCGACAATCCGGGAAAAGACGAGCAGCTTTTAAAAAACAACAGGTATCTTGTCGGACAGGCTGGAAAAATCGCGGAAGGCTATTTTAAGAAACACGCAGAACTTGGCATAGATTTCCGCAAAAACGCAATTATATTGAACAAAACGCCTGTTCACAGCGCAAAGACAAATCATCTTAAAAAAATTGCACGCGACGGCGGAGAAAAGACCTCAAATCTTATTCAGCAAAGTCAGGTTTATATGGCACAAAAAACGGCGGAACTTCACTGCAAACTTTTTGAAGCATGCCGCAAAGCAGGAACAAGACTTCCTGAACTCTGGCTTGTCGGTTATTCGGAACTTGGCGCAAAAGGCATTTTCCAGAAATATCAGCAGGAACTTACGGCATTCTATGCACGCCCCGAAAACAAGGAAGCCTATAATTCGGTTTATATTTTCCAGCATTTTTCGATGAACAGATTTTCAATCGATCTGGCACAGTTTCACAATCAGGAAGAAAACAAAAATCTTTCGCTTATAGAAGCAATTCATAAATTAGGAGAAAAACATAAAAATGAAATTTTCGGAAACATTACGAACTAACACAAAAGCACAAACATTTGAAAAAACATTTTTACCGCTGATATTAATCATCATGATGGTGATTACGGGCTGTTCTAAAAAAGGCACGGCAGATTTAAAAAACGCAAAAACATCAGTAAACACAGCATCTGTAGAAACTGTCTTAAAAAACTCTGAACCGCAGCACATAATCGCACTTTCTCCGGCAGCAACAGAAATTCTTTTTGCAGTCGGAGCGGGAAAACAGATTGCAGCCTGTTCAGAATATTCTGACTATCCGCAGGAGGCACTGCTTCTTCCACGTGTCGGCGGTTTTGACGGAAAAACTCTAAGCATAGAAACAATTCTAAGTTACAAGCCTGATTTTGTTTACCTTACAGCCGGAATGCATGATTTTTTAATACCTTCTCTCGAAGAATTCGGAATCGGTTATTACGTTTCAAAAGGGACTTCAATTCAAGACGTACTTATTGAAATTCTAACAATTGCGGTCATTACAGGACATGAAGAGCAGGGAAACACTTTAGTAAAACAAATTGAATCACAAATCGATGAATGCAAGAAAACTAGTGAACATAAAAAGAATGTTTACTGGGAAGTATGGAATTCTCCTTATATGAGTGCCGGGAAAAACTCTTTTATAAACGACATAATAACAACCGCAGGTTATAAAAACATATTCGGCAATGTTACCGAAGCCTGGCCAATTGTAAGTGAAGAGACGATAATTGCAAAAAATCCAGACATCATTCTTATACCGGCAACTTCGGGAGTAACAGAAGAATCTGTAAAAAGCAGAATCGGCTGGGAAAACATAAATGCAGTTAAAAATGGAAAAATCTTTATTGTAGATGACAATCTTGTAACAAGACCGGGAGCAAGAATTGGTGAGTCTGTAAAATTATTATGTTCTCTTGACTAATAATTCTAAATCAAAACGCATTTTTTGCCGAAAGAGTATGTATATGACACTTGCAAAACAAATATTTGGTGTCATAATTGATGATAGTGATTAAGGAACTGTTATCATCTTAATTTTGGAATAATCCGCATGGAGGAAATTTTATGAAAAAATTATTTGCATTTGTTTGTGCCGCAGCCTTGTGTACAGCATTGTTTGCCGATGACATTTTTACCTTTGTTCCTGTAAAAGGAAAGGTTTCTAAATGCACACAAACTGACTATCTTATTACATCAAAATTCGGAAACTACTACAGAACCCCGAACAAAAAGACAATTCATATTTATGATGATTTTGGCAACGAAACAAGCGTAACAGAATCTACAACAAAAGATGAACTTCTTTCAAAGCTCGTAAATACTTACAATTCAAGCAATCAGCTTACAGAACAGGCTGCTCACGATTCAGATGACAATATTATCTGGAAAGATGTAATCACATACAAAAACAATCTTAAAGCAGACAAATCTGAATACAACAAAAACGGCGACTTAAAGTCAAAGACAATCTATCAGTATACAGACGGTCTTCTTACAGACGAAACTGATTACAATGCAGACGGTGCTTTGATGTGGAAAACAATTTATACTTACACAGACGGCATTGTAAATGTAATTTCAAAATACAATTCAAAAGGTGAACTTGATACAGCAGAAACTTACAAATACAACGAAGACGGAAAACTTGATACAATCGTTACAACAGATGCATTCTCTAACGAAACAACACAGATTGTTTTCAGATATGCAAACGGACAAATTTCTGAACTTTTAAGCTACAATTCAGCAAACAAACTTGTAAACCGTGTTCTTGTAAAATATGATGCAGCAGGAAACGTTGCAAAAATTTCTGAATATGAAGTTGCAGACAAATTCGGAACAACTGTAAACGAACTTGTAAACATGATTGAATACGTTTTTGAATACTAAGCGGATATAATTCACGCAGCAAAAACAATAAAACAAAAGGCATACACCGAAACGAGCATGTAATATACATTCTGGTGTATGCCTTTTTTTATTCACTTTTAGAATTTACATCAGCGGGGAAAAAATCCTGAACACTCTTCCAAAAAACCTTATAGACAACGGAAGTTTTTTATAATCCTCAACTTTCATCTGTACGCAATCCTTCAAAGTTTCCTGAAAATCATTTTCAATCGACTTAATTACCTCACAATCATATATTACAGTTCCACACTCAAAATGATGATAAAGGCTTCGGTAATCAAGATTAACAGAACCAACAGTTGCAATCATATCATCCGAAATAAAACATTTTGAATGAATAAATCCTTTCTGATAAAGATAGACATTTATTCCGTTTTCTACGAGTGTTTTCAGGAACGTCTTACCGATACAGAACGTAAGGTAATGATCAGGAACAGAAGTAATTATAAGGCTTACTTCAATGCCCCTCTGATGTGCAAAAAGCAGAGATTCCATCATCTGGTTATCGACAATAAAATACGGTGTCGTTATGTGAACATACTTTTTTGCTTTTCCAAGAATATAAAGGTAAACATCCTCTGCAATATCTGCATTATTATATGCATCATCACCATAAGGAATTACAACACCCTTCTCTTCGTATTTTTCATAAGGAATATCAATATAACGGCTGTAATCATCAGGTTCTTTTTCCTGAATATTCCAGGTCTGCAAGAACATAGTCGTAA
Organism: uncultured Treponema sp.; assembly: GCA_946628495.1. GTDB lineage: Bacteria > Spirochaetota > Spirochaetia > Treponematales > Treponemataceae > Treponema_D. Next base: position 7,362 of record CAMOWQ010000086.1, read on the forward strand.
GATTTTTTATTGCCGCCCCCTGAATTTTTACAGCATTATCCTTCCAGTATTTGAATTTATTTTTGCTGTAATTAAAATACTGATTCGAAATATTAAGCCCGCCGGTATAGGCAACCTGACCGTCTATAACAACAATTTTGCGGTGATCACGGTTATTTTGCTGCGTTGCAAAAACAGGCATGAGCGGAAGAAAAATATGAGTTTTTATACCTTTATTCTGAAGATACTGCTGATATCTTTTTGAAGAGGCCATTACGGAACCAAGACCGTCATACATTACACGGACTTCAACACCTTCCAGGACTTTCTGTTCAAGAACTTCAAGCAGGAAAACCCACGATTCATCAACATCAATAATAAAAAACTCAATGAAAATGAATTTTTTTGCATTCTTTAAGGAATTAAATAATTCAGGATAAAAAGATTCTCCACACGAAAAATATTCAAGTTTGTTGTGTAAATGCGGGTAATAACATCCCTGATGCATAAGATAATGTGCAAGATCAATAAAATCAGGATATGCCGAAAGCTTTTGATTTAAAGGCTCATTACCTGCGACAGTTTTTAGAACGGAATGCGTTTCTTCTTTTAGTTTGTTTAATTTTTTTCCGACAGACAATCCGCCATAATTTATATGATACATGATGTACGCGCCAACACCAAAAAGAGGAAAAATCGTAAGCGGAACAATCCATGCAATCTTAAATTCGTTCTTGCCTTTTATATTCGAAAGATAAATCATAAAAGCCGTAGACATTACAATGGATGCACCAAGGTAGATTTCTATATAAGGCTTAAGCTTTAACAGGAAAAAAATAAAAATAAGAATCTGAACGGCAATCATAAGAAAGGTTAAAATTACATGACTGTATACATATTTCCGTAAAATTGCCTTGCCGTAGCGGTCTTTGATGATAAGATAATTTAAATCTGATTTTCTTGGATTATCTTTCTTTTTTTTAAAAACTTTTTTATTTTTCATGACATCCTTTTTATAACTGCCGGGTTTACCATGAATGAATTTTCATCATGATATTTCCGGCAGATTTTATATATTAATAGTTTTGAGCTTCTATCTGGAAGTATGCCTGAGGATGTGCACAAACAGGGCAAACTTTCGGAGCTTCCTTGCCGATTACAATATGCCCGCAGTTTCTGCACTGCCAGATTGCATCTCCTTCGCTTGAGAATACAACTTTATCTTCAACATTCTTAAGAAGCTTTCTGTAGCGTTCTTCGTGATGTTTTTCTATTGCTGCAACGCCTTCAAACATCTGTGCAATGCGTTCAAAACCTTCTTCGCGGGCTGTTTTAGCAAATTCATCGTACATGTCGGTCCATTCATAGTTTTCGCCGTCAGCCGCAGCTTTAAGGTTTTCTGCTGTAGTACCAATTCCGTTTAACAGTTTGAACCACATCTTTGCATGCTCTTTTTCGTTTTCTGCCGTTTCAAGAAAAATTGCCGAAATCTGTTCATAACCTTCTTTTTTTGCAACACTGGCAAAATAAGTATATTTATTTCTTGCCTGTGATTCACCTGCAAATGCAGTCTGAAGATTTTTTTCTGTCTTGCTACCTTTAAGTTCCATAGTTTTTCGCTCCTAAAAAAATATATATTTTGATAAATGCCCGGACAATTCCGAACAAGCATCATATAACTATAAACTGAAAAATCAGAAATTCCTACATCTTTTTTTATGAAATTTCTCTTTAATTTCAGGACAAAAACATTATAAAAATTTTAAATAAAACTGGCGCGAGAGAACAATTCATGATGCAAAAACATTCTTTTTGTGGCTGCCGCTTTTGCGGCAAGTCTTATAGTTACATAACCACAAAAAAGCATGTAGCATATTATTGTGCGGTTTTGCAGCAGGAATTGTGATCGGGAGCCATTTTTAGATGCAATTATTTTATAACGTTTTTATCCTGATTTTAAATTTCTACTGAACGGAATATATTTTCAATATAAATCGATTTTTCATTTCACTATTTTTCTATTAAACGGTATATTTTATATATGGACAAAAATTTAAAATCAAAACTGATTCCATTCATTCTGACCGCTGCTGTCATTATTCTGGATCAGGTTACAAAAGCACTTATAGTAAAATTCATTCCTCCTTACACAATCGGAACACAATTTTTTGGTGATTTTCTAAGAATTATCAATGTTTATAACACGGGCGTTGCCTTCAGTTTTGGAGCAGGCTGGCCTGTTGTATTACGAAGAATTATGTTCTCCATTGTACCTATTGCAGTTATTACTCTTGTAACTGTGATTTATTTCCGAAATAACGAATTTTCAAAATTACAGCGATGGGCAATCTGCGGAATTATAGGCGGAGGAATCGGAAATCTTATCGACAGAATTTTTAGAAGCACAGGTGTTGTTGATTTTATCGACGTAAAATTCTACGGACTTTTCGGGCTTGAACGCTGGCCAACTTTTAACGTTGCAGATTCGGCAGTTGTTGTATGCGGTATCATGCTGATTATTACATTTATTATAACCTCTGTGCACGAAGCTAAATCTTCAGAAGAAAAATAAAAAGCATAAAAACATATTCAATAAAAAATAACGAGGATCAAAATGGATTACGAAGAACTTGACGAAGCCGAAAGAGAAAAACGAAAACAGGAAAAAATCAAATGGCAGGCAAAAAAAAGAGCCTCTACATTATTTATGATTTGCACCAGCGTTTTTGAAATATTAATCACTCTGATTGTAATTCTTCTGCTTTTTGTACTTTCTGCTTTTTTAGTTTTCAGGGTATTCAATGCAAACGGAGAAACAGGACAGCTCGTATTCGAAATTCTTTCGATTATAATTTTTATAGGCGGCATGATTCTTGGATATTTTCTTTACAAAATCATTGCGCGTGCATCAATAAAAAAATTTCATCTGGAAGACAAACTTCTTGATGAAGTTCTGCTGCATTACAAAAAAATGACAAAAGAAGAAAAAGAAGCGG
>CAMOWQ010000087.1 GCA_946628495.1 uncultured Treponema sp.
ACCTTTAAGAACGGCACCTCGTATGTCAATTATGATTTCTGCAATCGGTATGTCTTATCTGATTCAGAATCTTGCCCTTTATATTACAGGCGGACTTTTAAAAAATTACCCGAAAATTCCATGGATTAGTGATTCTGTTACGATTCTTGGTGCAATTACCAAGCGTGTTACAATCATAACTCCATTTCTTACTATAATTCTCGTCGCAGGACTTGTACTTCTTATACATAAAACTAAAATCGGTATGGCAATGCGTGCCGTTTCCCGTGATTTTGAAACTGCCCAGCTTATGGGAATAAAAATCGATTCGGTTATTTCAATGACATTTATAATCGGTTCGTTCCTTGCAGGTGTTGGTTCAATTTTGTTTTTCTCTAATTATCCGGGAGTTACACCGACGGTTGGCGGTATGCCTGGTCTAAAAGCGTTCGTTGCAGCGGTTTTTGGTGGAATTGGTTCAATACCGGGCGCTGTTATCGGTGCATTTTTAATCGGTATCTGCGAAAATCTTATAAAAGGTCTTGGATGGACGACATTCAGTGATGCATTTACATTTGTTCTGTTAATCATCGTTCTTATGTTTATGCCGACAGGTCTTTTTGGCGAAAAATCAACGGATAAAGTCTGATATAATTTGTTGAATAGAACACCGGTCGCTTGCCGTGCGGCCTTACACATACACAGGGGATATAAAAAAATGGAATTAGCTGATGATTTAATAAAACAGAAAAATAAAAAGCGGAATTTATTAATAAGCGGCGGGCTTCTTGTCCTGCTGTTTGCCGTTCTTATAATTCTTGAACACACGGTTCGTCCGACTTCGATATTGTTTACGGTTCTTAAAAAAGGCGCGATTTATGCGCTTGTTGCGGTTTCCATGAATCTTCTTAATGGTTTTACGGGGCTTTTTAGTCTTGGACAGGCTGGATTCATGCTTCTTGGTGCATATACTTATGGTATTTTTACAATCCCTGTTGCAATGCGTCCTCAGGTTTATCAGTATTATGACGGCGGATTAATTCAGTTTGCGCTGCCGGTTGTTGTAGCGATGATTCTTGCAGGCCTTGTTGCCGCAGTTTTTGCCTATCTTATCGGACTTCCGGTTCTTCATTTAAAATCTGATTATCTTGCAATTGCAACCCTTGGTTTTGCAGAAATTATCCGTGCAATCTTTCAGTGGGATAAACTTGGCGTGCTTACAAACGGTTCAAATCTTTTAAGAAAATATCCTGTATTTAAATCTACAGTGTTTTATTTTGCTGTCAGCGGCATCTGTATTGCCCTTATCGTGCTTTTGATAAATTCTACGTATGGAAGAGCGTTTAAGGCAATCCGGGATGACGAGGTCGCTGCAGAAGCGATGGGAATCAATCTTGCTCATCACAAGCGTATGGCTTTTGTAATAAGCTCGTTTTTTGCCGGAATTTCAGGAGCTCTTCTTGCTATGTTCCAGACAACAATTCAGGCAAGTCAGTTCAAGTCGGCAATGACTTATGAAATTCTTTTAATTGTAGTTATTGGTGGTATCGGCTCTGTAACTGGCAGCTGCATTTCGTCATTCCTGTTTATTGCATGTTCTGAATGGTGGCTTCGTTTCCTTGATAATGCAAACTTAAACTTTACGTCTGTTCAGATTTTGCGTCCAGGCTTCCGTAAGGTTGTTTTTTCTATAGTGATTATGTGTATCGTTTTGTTTTATCAGAAAGGTATTATGGGCGAAAAGGAATTCAGTATTTCGGGGATATGCAGGGCATTCTCCAAGCTTACGCATAATATTACAAAAAAGAAAACCGCAGATGCTGGAAAACCGGCAGAGGCATAATACAAGGCATGATGAGATTTTGAGGTTTGTATGAAAAATGTACTTAAAATGGAAAATGTCACCATGCAGTTTGGTGGCGTAATTGCAGTAAATAATCTTTCTCTTGAAGTTAATGAAGGAGAAATTGTTTCTCTTATTGGTCCTAACGGAGCTGGAAAAACTACGGCCTTTAATGTTGTAACGGGTGTTTATGCGCCAACAAACGGAGCTGTCTGGTTTAATGGTATAAATATTGCACAGAATTATCCGCACGGAAAAATGAAAAAACTTTATGCAGGAACAGATGCAGGAAAATTCAAAAAACGCATCGAGCCGACACCAGATAAAATTACAAAACTTGGTATTGCAAGAACTTTTCAGAATATCCGTTTGTGGAAAAGTCAGACTGTTTTTACGAACGTCCTTATTGCAAAGCATTTAAGGCGAACTTCTAACGTCTTTTCTGCAACCTTCCGTCTTAACTGGAAAGAAGAAAAACGTCAGCGACAGGAAACAGAAGAACTTCTAAAAATATTGGGCTTGTATGAGGTTCGTAACGAACTTTGTACGTCGCTTCCGTATGGTTTGCAGCGTCGCCTTGAAATTGCACGTGCCCTCGCTACTGAACCGTCGCTCCTTCTTCTTGATGAGCCAGCTGCCGGTATGAATCCGCAGGAAACGGCAGAACTTACGGCATTTATTAAAAAAATACGCGATGATTTTCATCTTACGGTTTTCATGATAGAACATCACATGGATCTTGTTATGGATATTTCAGACAGAATCTATGTTTTGAATTTCGGTGCGCTTATTGCTTCTGGTACGCCTGTTCAAATTCAGAATAATCCGACAGTAATCGAAGCTTATCTTGGCGAAAATGACGATGAAAATGATTCAATAAATGATTCAGAACAGGCTTTAATTGAAAACGTTTCGACTGAAGGGGAATAGAATATGCTGCAGATAAATAATTTAAGTGTTTCTTACGGTGGTATAAAGGCTTTACGCGGAATAAATATGGAAGTTCCTGATGGAAAAATCGTTACTCTTATCGGCGCAAACGGAGCTGGAAAATCAACGCTGCTTCGTACAATTTCGGGACTTGTAAAGGCAGAAAGCGGTTCTATTTTATTTGATGGTGAAGAACTTCTTGGAAATCCTATAAATAAAATCTGTGCTTCTGGAATTGCACTTTGTCCTGAAGGGAGACGTGTTTTTACAGATTTAACTGTTGCCGAAAACCTTAAAATTGGTTCTTATCTCCGTAATGATAAAAAAGAAATTGCAGATGATATGAAGCGTGTTTACGAACTTTTTCCCCGTCTTAAAGAACGTGAATGGCAGTTTGCAGGAACGCTTTCTGGTGGTGAACAGCAGATGCTTGCAGTTGGTCGTGCTCTTATGAGCCGCCCTAAACTTCTTATGCTTGATGAGCCGTCTCTTGGGCTTGCACCACTTATTGTCCAGCAGATTTTCGAAATTATAAAGGAAATTAATAAAACAGGCGTAACAGTCCTTCTTATAGAACAGAATGCGAACATGGCATTAAAAACCGCTGATATTGCTTATGTAATAGAAACGGGCAGTATAGTCATGCAGGGTAGTGGAGATGAAATTTTAAGCAATCCGCAGGTTCGTGATGCTTATTTAGGTAAGAAAAAATAAAAAATTGTTATATCTTTTCGCAAGTTTCATTTTACATTTCTAGAACCAAGGTGTATAATTAAAATATGATTGATGTTTTAAACGATGCAGACTTCGAGTTGTTCCGAAATGTAATTTATGATGAAAGTGGAATTACTTTTTCTGCAACAAACCGGTCTATATTGGACAGTAGAATTAAAGAGCTTCTGAGAACAAAGAATATTGCGACTCCAAGGGAATATTATTCCCTTATAACAAAGAATACAGAAGAAATGAAGGTGATGCTTGATTCTGTTACTACGAACCTTACAAGGTTTTTCAGAAATCAGCCTCATTTTGATGCACTTATTAATTATGTCATTCCGCATGTTATCGAAAATAAAAAAGAAGCGGGCGGTGTTGATAAGGTAATTAAAATTTGGAGTGCAGGTTGTTCCAGTGGAGAAGAACCTTATACTATAGCAATGGTTTTAAGTGAAATTCTTCCACCGCCTTATACTTACCAGATTACTGCTTCTGATATTTCTTTAAAATCCATTCTTGTTGCACAGAAAGGTTTTTATGGAGAAGGCAAGGTCGATGGTGTTCCGCCAAACTATTTGTCAAAATATTTTACGAAAGTAGACGACGGCTATCAGATAAAGAAAGAAATTCAAGATAAAATCAAGTTCGACTATCATAATCTTAAAAATGATTCAGGTATCAGAAATCTTGATGTAATTTTCTGCCGTAATGTATTGATTTATTTTGATGAACCGGCTCAGCTTGCAGTAATTAATCGTTTCTATAATTCAATGGCGGCAAAATCTTATCTTTTCATAGGGCATTCAGAATCATTGTTTGGTATGAATACACAATTTGATTTCTTGAAAACACAATGGGCTTGTCTTTATGAAAAGAAACCTCACTAATTCTTAATATCAGGCAGGTAAAATAATGGATGATATTTCGGTTTTAATTTGTGATGACTCAGCTTTAATGCGAAATCTTATAGGACGTATCGTTTCTGATACCGAAGGTTTTTCTGTAATTGGAAAAGCTGAAAATGGAGAAGATTTGCTCGAAAAGCTTAAGACGCTTAAACCTGATGTAATTCTTCTTGATATACAAATGCCTAAAATGGATGGTATCGGCTTCTTGCGAAAGCGTAAGGAACTTAGAATTGATATACCTGTAATCATTCTTTCTAGTATTGCTACAGAAGGTGCTGCAGTTACAATTCAAGCACTTGAACTTGGCGCGTCAGATTTTATTACAAAACCGGGCGGAAATGCTGTTTCTCTTACAATTGCAGATGTTTCCAGTGATATCATAGAACTTGTTGCTTCGTATGGTGGAGCGTATGCAAGGGCAAAAGGTAAGACTGTTTATGAAGCAGATTTTTATGCACATCAGATAAAACTTAGAGAAGCAGAACGTTTTGTTCAGAAAAAGAAGATTGATGAAGGTGCACGAAATATCACCTTTAAATCTGAAGATATTGCTTCTATAAAATGGACTCCTTCTGTAAAAAAAGAGCCTGTTGTTATTACGCCTGAGCGTGAAGGTGGACGTATTGAAATTATTGCAATTGGAATTTCAACAGGTGGCCCGAACGCACTCAGAGATGTGTTTAAATGTATAGATCCTAGATTAAAGCAGCCTGTTCTTGTTGTTCAGCATATGCCGGCTGGTTTTACTGCTGAATTTGCTGCAAGTCTTAATAATATTTGTCCGCTTACGGTAACCGAAGCAAAAGATGGTGAACCTATTCTTGGTGGTCATGTATATATTGCACCAGGAAACTATCATATGTATGTTGAACATAAGATGATGGGAAATATAATCCGCCTTAGTCAGGATGACCCAAGAAACGGACATAGACCTTCTGCTGATGTTATGTTTGAATCTATTGCAAATATCTATCAGAATCATGCCTTGGGTGTTATTATGACAGGTATGGGACGTGATGGTGCTGCTCAGCTTGCCGAAATGCGTAAAAAAGGTGCATGGACGCTTGGTCAGAATAAGGAAACAAGTATCGTTTATGGTATGCCTAAAGTTGCCTTTGAGTTAGGCGGTGTTCAGAAGCAGGTTGCATTGCGCGAAATGGCTGATGAGATCAGTAAGCTTGCACGCGAACATGCTTAATTTCTTTCGATTTATTTAGTAGAAAGGGGCTGTCCTGGAAGTTATCAAACTTCGTATAAGGACAGCCTTTTTTTTATTGACAGTTTTTCTTTTCCAGTTCTGAAATCTTTTTTGCAATTTCAGCGGCACCTGAATTATTTTTTAATTCTGTATATGTGTCCTGAAGATTGTATAATGCATCTAGATAAAACGGGTTTAATGATATTGCAGTTTCAAAACATTCCGCTGCATTTTGTTTTTCATCTGTATTGAAGTGAATTACTCCCAGAAGATTCCATAATTTATGATTCAGAGGATTGTAATCAAGTCCTCCCTGACATAGCTGTGCAGCGTGTGAATAATTTTTTGCCATAAAACATGTCGTTGCATAAGTTTCTAGCAGTTCTTCATTGTATTTATCAAGGTTATATGCCTGTGAAAATGCTTTTTCAGCTTCCTTTATGTTGCCAAAATCGCGGTAAGTAACGCCAAGATTGAACCAAAGTGTAGTGTTTTCTCTATCCAGAGTAATTGCACGTTTTATACATGCAATTGCTTCCTTGTATTGTCCGTTTGCTGCAAGATTTATGGCATTGTTGTTCAGTATTTCGGGTTTTTCTAGCATCTGAACGGCTCCGGTATCATGTTCATGAATAATTCCCTTATGATTGCAGAAGTGCCGTTTGTTGAATATTTTGTTGCAATTGAATCTAATTTTGAACAGCCTTCTTTTATCATTGAAATCCCCTGTTGAGAAGCTTTTTTAATGCAGTCGTTTGTGTTCAAAAGTGCAATGCATTCTTCAACGGCAGTCGATTCTATTCCTTCTTTCGATGCTTTACTCATTAATTCAGAAATTTGATGGCGGTTTTCCGGATTTTCCTGTATATGAAGCAGAACAGGCAGGCTTTTTTTACCTTCGACAATATCATCACCGCGTTTTTTGCCGGGATTTCCGCTTGTTAGGTTTATAACGTCATCTATTATCTGAAAACCTTTTCCGATTTCTGCACAAATATTTCCAATTTCTTCGTATTCATCCTGATTGCATCCAGCCGCTAATGCACCGGTTTCTGCTGCAAGAGAAGCTAATGTTCCTGTTTTGCATCGAACCATGGCATTGTATTCTTGAATTGTGGGGAAAATTTCAGGATTTCTGTGCCAGTAAATATCCATTGCTTGTCCAAGATGAAGACGACGCAATTCTTTTGTATAAAACTGCATCAAGGCAAGTTTGAGTCTGTCATCTATTTTTGCAGATTCAATGCATACAGGGGCTGTAAAATATAACCATGAAGCTGAATTCAATGCAGTATCCAGACCGTAAGTTATGTATGCAGATGGCTGACCTCGTCTAAAATCTGCGTTGTCTTCAATATCGTCATGTATGAGGCTTGCTGTATGAACAAATTCAACTAGTGGTGTAAGTGAAATAATCTGATTTTCTGAAAGTGTCGTTCGTTCTGATTTTGTAAGATCAAATATTAATGTCATTAAAAGAGGGCGCCATCTTTTTCCACCGAGCTTTATAAGGCTTGAATTTGGAATTGTTAGATTTTGTATATGCTGAAATGTTACTGCTTTCGGTAAAGTTCCAAATGCAACGGATTCCCATGTGTTGTCTGTACTTTCTGGAAGGCTTTTTGAGATTGCATTTTCAATTTTAATAAGGCGTTCTTTGATTAATTCGTTCATAGTTTGATAAGTATATAAGAGTTTTGTATAAATTACAATTTATGCTTGCTTGTATGTAATTCAATCCACTGACATCCACATTGAAATCACATTTAATACACAAGTTATCCACAATTTATTAACAATAACAAAATGTTAGAATGTGCATGGATGTATAGTTCTATTTGTAGAATGCTTTGTTAGTCAGAATAAATTAATAAAATAAAATATGTTAAGTCTATATAGTATATAGAATTAGAAAAGTGATAATATGAAGCAAAAGCTGTTTCAGGATTTTTTGTTTCTTTCTATTTTTTAAAGTTTACTTTTTTATGTGGATTTCTTGAAGTTTTCCACAGGTTATCCACATGCTGTTTTGCGAATGTGAATATGAATTGTGCATAAAAAAAAGACTTCATTGCTGAAGTCTTTTCTGTATCATATAAATAATAAAAAACTTGAATTGTAAAAATAATTAGCCTAAAGAAACAACACCTGATTCATTTATTGCAATAATTGATTTGCAGCCAGAACATCTGAATCGACCAGAACAAGTTGCCCTTAATTTTTTCTCGCATACTGGACAGGAAATTACTGTCGGGAATAATGAAGTTTCAGTAGCAGTATCATGTTTGAAATATGAAACGGCTTCTTCAATTGTATTCTTGATGTTGAAGAACTGAGAGAATCCAAGAAGCTGGAAAACTTCGTAAACCTTTGACTGAATTTCAAGAAGAACTATATCACCGCCCTTTGGTCTTACCATTTTAAGGAATACGGTAAACGAACCGATACCTGTAGAAGAAACGTATGTTAAAGAAGAGCAGTTAAATATGAGATTCTTAAAGCCAGCATCAATCAGCTTTGTAATCTGCTTTTGGAAAAAACTCGAATTATATGTATCGATGTATCCGTTCAAGTAAACAAGACAACCGTTTTCGACTTCTGGCAACCTGCGCAATACTATTGTCAGACTATCATCTCTTTCGCTGTCGAAACCTGGTACTAATGTATTATTGGATTCCATCCGCACACCTCACCGTGAATTGTATATCTAAATTAATTATAGCACTTTATTCTGTTATGTCAAAGATAACTTTAATTTTTTTTCTCAAAAAAATAAACATTTTTTTTATGATTTAATGTGTTTTTTATTCAAATTTGTGATTTTTCTTGCTTATAACTTTTATTTTTAGGTATATTAAAACTATGACAATAGAAGAGAAATTTTTAAGTGATGTAGCACGAATTCGTAAGCATGAATGGCAGACAAAAAACAGCTGTACTTATGTTTCAATAAGCAGAGATTTGCGTCGACTTTTTGAAAATGCATCTCTGTGTCCTGGAGAACTTGCAGGTTCTTTATATGATTATTGGGAAAATCATTATTCAGCTTTGTTTGATGCTTCTTCTGAAGAATCAAGTGATGTTCTGGAAAAGCTTGCCGCAATGCTTTCCTTTTTGAATAAAGGCACGGAATATGAAGAAAAATTGAATCAGGATGATTGGACGGAAATTGGACGTTTAACTGGTTATGAAGCTGAAGACATGCCTCTTGATTTTCTTCAGGATTTGATGGCTGTTCTTGTAAAGCATAATGCCTATTGATTAATAAATGCCTGAACGGAGCTTGTTTTGAGTGATATTCAATCTTTATACGAAAAATGTACACAGTGCCCGAGAAAATGTAGTGTAAACCGCAATAAAACGACAGGTTTTTGTGGAGAAAATTCTGAACTTCGTATTGCCTTTGCTGGACTTCATTTTGGTGAAGAGCCGCTTGTTACCGTGCATGGTGGAAGCGGAACGATTTTTTTTACGGGATGTACTTTGCGCTGTGCATTCTGTCAGAATTATCAGATTTCGCAGAAAGGTTATGGTGATGTCGTTGATGCCGAATTATTTTCTGAAATATGTCTTAAACTTCAGGAAAAAGGTGCAGAGAATATCAATCTTGTAACGGGAAGTCATCATATTCCAAAAATAGCTGAATTTATACGGTATGCAAAATCTTGTGGTGTTAAGATACCGTTCTGCTGGAATTCCTCTGGATATGAAACTGTTGAATCTCTTGAACTGTTAAAAGGTTTGGTTACAATCTGGCTTCCTGATTTAAAAACACTCGATGAAACTTTGTCTGAAAAACTTTTTGCCGCACGTGATTATCCGTCTTCTGCTGCGGCTGCACTTTCCTGGATGATTGAAAATAATCCTATGCAGATTGTGTCAGTCGAAAAAGATGGAGTTGTAAAAGAAAAAATGATGCAGGGAGTTATCATAAGGCATCTTTTTCTGCCTGGTAAATTTGAACAGACGGCAGATGTTCTTCAGTGGCTTAAGGAAAATGCTGACGGAAAAGCCTGTATTTCTTTGATGTCGCAATATACCCCAGTTCCGTTCACGGAAGATGCTAATGCTCTTTCTGTCCGCGAAAAAGCTTTGTCATGTATCGAAAACAGGCTTGTTAATAAAACGGAAGATGAAGATCTTCAGGATTTGATTGAAGCCTATGATTTTGATTATCTTTTTTATCAGGAATTGAGTGATGATACCAGCTGGCTTCCGGATTTTACAAAGGCACAGCCTTTTTCAAATAAACTTGCCGTTCCTGTGTGGCATTGCCGTTGATTTATGAAAATATAACTGTAAATTATATTCTTTACCGTTGAATTTGTTTGACTTCTGAAAATGTTAATCGTACAATAGAAGAATAATATAACCCGGAGTCGGGTAGCAGATAAAATAATCTGCTGAATAAAACTCAGGAGGCCACATAAAATGGCAAAAGTAGAACTTAAAGGTATTGGTAAAGTTTACGACGGTGGTGTACGCGCTGTAACTAATTCCAATATCACAGTTGAAGACAAGGAATTCTGCGTATTCGTAGGTCCATCTGG
>CAMOWQ010000088.1 GCA_946628495.1 uncultured Treponema sp.
TGGGTTCAATTTCTGCAATTCATGGAATTACACTTTCTGCATGGGCATTTGCAGGACTTACAGGAAATCAGATGGCAAGTGCAATCGTATCGCATACAGGTGAATTTATTGAATTGCATGGTGTAAAAGTAAATCCAACAGGATATCAGAATGTTCTTATCGTAACTGGTTTGCTTTATATCGTAGCTCTCTGTCTTTCACTTTTCCTTGTAAAACCGACAAAGAAAAATGCGTAATTTAAGCAAAGAATAAAAAACAGTTCTTTTAAAATTATAAATCTCTATAAACATACATTTATGATGTTTATAGAGATATGTTTGAATTTAAAAACAAAAATCCACAAATCTACCTTTCTACATGCATTTGTGCTTGTAACTATATACGTCTGCTGCTTATGCGGCAGTACAAAATGAGTGTTTTTACAATCCGTTTCTCTCCTTTGCGCCATTTTTTTTTTTTTGCATTTGCGATGCATTTTTTTTTATATGAAATAATACTTTGTTTAGTTAAAAATACTATAAAATTACTTAAATATAAAGTGTAAAAATAAAAGAAATACTTAAATTAAACGATTAATAAATAAAATATTACTTGCTAAAATTTAATAATGGCCTTATTCTTTTAATTAAAGATAAAGTAAAAAATCAGATTTTGGAAAACAGGAGGCCCAAAATGATTAAAAGTACTTGGAAAAAAGCCATGATTATTGGACTTGCAGTTCTTATTATTGTTTCTCCTTTGTCAGCTGCAAAAAAAACTAAAAAAACAGATCCTTTTAAGAAGGTAGAAAAACAAAAGGATCCTAAAACAAAGAAAACCTATGATTTTAAGGGATTAAATGTGATTATCGGAGACTGGTGGTCTGATCCTTCTCAAACGCCTAGTTCCAAAAAACAGGAAGATCAGAAGGCATTCCGCGAATGGACACAAAATACTTATAATGTAAAAATCGTTCAAAAAGCTTCTGCCGGATGGAACTCTCAACCTCAATTTGTTGCAAATTATTGTATGACAGGTAGCGATGCTGATTCTGAAAAATATGTATTCATAGTAGACGGACGTTCAATAAATGTCGGTATCAAGGCCGGTTTATTCTATGACCTTGGAAAAATTACTTCAGTTAATTATCACGATTCTTCTATTTACGATCAGGCTGTTGTAAAACTTCTTCAAAAAGGCAATTCATTTTACACATTCAATTTTGGTAAATCTGAACCTCGCGAAGGCATTTTCTTTAATAAGCGGCTTTTAGTAGATGCAGGATATGATGCTGATTATCCATATGATTTACAGAAAGAAGGGAAGTGGACCTGGAAAACTTTTGAAGAGATGTGTAAAAAACTTACCCGCGATACAGATAATGACGGTGTAATTGATCAGTTTGCCATGTCTTCTTTTTACACTTGTTTTACCATTAATGCGCTTGATTCTAACGGTGGAAGCAAAATTGGTCGTGATGAAAACGGTGTATTCTATAATAATGCCGGTTCTGAAAAATCAATGGAAGCTTTTAACTGGATTGCCTATATGTATCAGAATTATCAGCTTCCGCAAACAGATGGTGCTGCCTGGGACTATTTCTTCAGTGCCTTTAAAAATGGTGAGACTGCATTTATGTGTCATCAGGAATACAATGCTCAGCCTGGTGGTGCTCTTTCAGATATGGCTGACGACTGGGGCTTTGTTGCATTTCCTTTGGGGCCTTCTGGCAGCGGAGAATACAGAACTGTTCATGATACACCTATGATGGTTATTCCTTCCTGTTATGATGATGAAACTGTAAATAAGCTTGCAAAAGCAGTAGAATTATATAATTTACCTGTTCCCGGCTATGACGGTGAAGATGCATGGAAAGAAGATTATTATCCGGGATTCCGCGATGCCCGTGCTGTAGATGAAACCCTTGTTCTTATGGCAGCTCATCCAAATCCAAGATACGACAATCTTATTCCTGGAATTAGTGCTGAAGATATGTGTAATTCAATCTGCTGGGGATGGAGAACTCCACAGGAAGAATACGAAGCTGTTAAGAATGTATGGCAAGGTCTTCTTGATGATGTAAACCGTTAGTTAGACGGTATACAATCAGATTTCAGATGAAGAATCAACGTTCGTACCTGATGCGTCCGTTGGTTCTTCCTGTAGGGTCGGAATATTTTTACCTGAATCTTCTGCCTTTTCAATTACATCCTTCGGTTCAACAGGTTTATCGTATTCGTATACACATGCATAAATTCTGTTTCGTGCCTTCGTGGTGATATAAACAAACTGTATATGAAGGGCAAATTTTCCATCAGAAAGTTTGCGTGTCTTTTTTATAATTCCGATGATTCTTTCGTTAATTTTAAGTGTAGGAAAAATCAGTGAAATATACTGACCTTCTTTTATTGGCAGGTTTGTATGAATACAGCATCCTCCTGCAGAAATATTAGAAAGTTTGCTCGCAAATATTTTTTGTGATGAAATGAAAGGTTTTTCTTTGATTCCGTTTTTCCTTGATTTTTTGTCTCCCTTATCTTTATACAGAGGATTTTTTTTTGCTGAAGAAATAAAACATTTGTCTTGAATAAAATGTCTTCGGGAATTTCTTTGTACTTGAACAATAAGTTTATCTGTATGTGAAGAAATTAGTTTTATGCATTTTGCATCACTTAAATCATAACGTATAAGCCTTGTTACAAAAAAATATGTTAATCCGGCATGATGGTTGAATGAAAACTGAAGTTTTTCCATCGTTTTTGGTTTGTCGTGTGATTCGTAAAATGCCTGTGGTATTTCAAAAATAAGTGCATCTTTTGTATTTTCCAGCAATTTAAAAGCAATAATTGATGATGAAGTGAGTATGCATAAACATGAAGCACCCGGCTGAATTTTCTTGGTTGTATCAATATATTTATCACGGGCAATTATTTTTTCAAGAGTATAGAGCAAAGCAAAAAAAGTACTGATATCTTCATCTGGAAAATTGTTATCAGTTAAATAGAAATAGGCTTCTCTGAAACGGTTTTTAATATCAGTATAATTTTTTGATATGTAATTAATATTTTGAAGGTTTACGGCCTGACATGCAGCAAATAGAATTTTCTTTTCGTTATCGGAAATATTATTATCTTTACAGAATTTTTCAACATCACGATAATTTGTAATTCTTTCTGCTTCTTTCTGCTGATATTCAGGCGTTTTCCGATAATCAAGATATTTTTTTACGATTAATCCTATTAGAGCTATTAATGCAAAAATAATGAAAAGAATTAAAAGAAATGATCCTAAAGGCATGTTTTGCCTTGCTGATAATGGTGTTGTGCCGTATTGTAAATCAAATCCCATAAGCATACTCCGATAAAAAAGCTGCTGCCTCTAGTTTCTGTATGTTTAAAAAATCAGACAGCTTTTAGTGCTTCAGAAATAGATTTAAGCCTTGGACATATTTCATATTCGGCCAAATCCCCAATCATTACAGTATCATTATCCTTCAGAGCCTGTTCAAAATCAACTAAAATAGGAGAGAATTCGTTAAAGAATTCGCCAAAACTTTTTCCGTCAATATTCGTATTTGTAAATGTTTCCGGAAAAAGAGATGCAAGTGCTGCTATGTGACAGAACTGGTCTATACTGTCGGCAAGTTTTTTTATTGATGCGCTTGCTTCGGTGTTTTTTCCGCTTTGTAAGTCAACAGGAATCTGTTCCATTTTTTCTGAAAGATTATTGAATAATTCAGAAAGGTTTGCGAATGCACCTTTAATTGAATCTTTTGTTACGACTGTAAATTCAAATTTCATATCGTCAGTAAGTGATTTTTTTGCTTCTTCGTCAAAAGTTTCAGCTGTAATTTGAACACCGTTTACGTTAATACCTATAACAGCGGCCTGATTCTCTTCGCAGGTAATTTCAAAACTTTTAAGCACATCACCTACAGTTTTTTCAGCTTCAATTGTAACTTGAACTTCATCTCCATTTATATAAAACTTCATCATAATCTTGTACCTCTAATTTCTCTGTGTTATTTTCATGTTATATAATTATATCGGTATTTTAAGCCGCTATCTGTTGAAAAAAATTAGTTTCTGTTAGAATTTTGTTTTGAAAAATTTGTAATTGCATTTTGTTGAGACTCAAGACTGTTCAGCGTGCCTTCCATTGTACCATACTGTTGTCTTAATTGAGCTTCCTTGTCTTCCATCTGCGATTCAAGCTTTGCAATTTTCTGTTCAGAACTTTTTATTTTACTGTCCAGACTTGAAGTTTTCATTGCGAGTATGCCGCCGGTTTGTGTATAAGCCGAAAGCTGCTTGTCGAGGTTGTAAGCAATGCCCGTATCAACAATTAAATCCCCGTCGGAATCATATCCGAATATCTTTTTTATATCATCAAGATGATTTTCCAATGCACTGTCAAGTTTCTTCTCGTCTATTTCAAGATAACCGCGAAGTTTGCTTTGAGTATAAGAACCGGAAAATCCTGCTGCGTTTGTTGATATCCCAATTTGAGACAGCATTGTGATTTCTGCATCTTCAGAACTTTTGTAACCGGCCGCAATAATTGTTGACATATTGCTTTTTATGCTCGTAAGTGAAAAATCAGTTTGGAAAAGTCCAAGCTGTTCGCGTTTTTTTTCTTTTTCATCGTCGGTAAGATAATCCAGTTCATCTATTAATTCTGGTTTTGCCTGAGAAAGAATATTTATTTGTGCAACTGCCTGATTATATTTTCCGACAAAAGTTATAAGGGCTTCCTTTGAAGCTTCTGTGTCGGGTTTTACCGTAATTGAAGCAGTTTTGTCTGTTTTAGCATGAACGTTAAGAGTTATTTCTGGAATGACATCATCAATAGTGTTTGTCGGGCGTGTTATTGTAATTCCTTCATATTTTATTATTGCATCATCTGCGGTCGAAACTGGATGGTTCGGAATATATCCTGAACTTAATTTTGGATTTGAAGACGTTATTTCAGATACTTCATAACTGTGTCCTGTATTCCTGTTGCGGATTATTATGGATTGAACATTTTTTACAGGCTCGTTTATTTTAATTTCCTGTCCGGTAAGAAGATATTCCGTATCAATTCTTTTTTCTGAACCGTCTGCCATTTTTAGAAAAACAGCATCGCTGTTAAGAATAGGGGAGAGAGGTTCATGATTTTCTACTTTTTTTAAGGTTGTTTCAAGTCCGCTGTTTGAAATGTGAATTCCACCGAATTCAATTTCACCTGTATCTGGAAGTTGAGGAGAAACAGGAACTTCGTTTAATGCTGTTGTGATATCCTCTGTTTGAGACGCTTTTATTGTAAAAGAAATTAATGATTCCTGATCTTTTTTAGCTTCGAGAGGAATTTTTATTTCAAGGCTGCCGCGGGGATTTATAACTGTTGTTTCTCCATTTTTTTCTACGTTTTTTATCGTAAGTTGTGGCATTCCCTTTATGTTTTCTGAATTGTTATCTTCTGCTTTTGAAAATTCTGATGCTTTTTTTCCAAAAACAGTGGAATTAGTTTTTACAAGAGAAATCATTCCTGAATTTTCGGCAAATTCTTTTGCGGCTTCTTCAAAAATAAGTTTATTGTCTTTTCCAGTCTGTAAAGATTCTATAAGAAGTGATTTTTTTCCCTGACTTGCGCCTATAATCATGGATTTTATAACACCATTGCTTCTTTTGTTTATTGCTTCTGAAAAATTTTTTAGAGAACCGCCTTTCCAATTTAATGTAAGCTGCTTTTCGCCAACCTTAAAAATATACATGCCTGCTTTTACATTTGCATCAGAATCAAGTTCTGCTGTTAAAAAACGGTCTGCTGTTGCCGGTTGAATTACGTCTACCTTAAAAGACTGAAAATCGGCACTGCGGGTTGCTTCGGCGGTTATTGCATTTTCATCGCTTGAAGATGTTATTTTATTATTGAATGGATTTTCAAAAGAGTAAAGCTGCTTTGTACTGTCGCGTAATGATGACAGTTGTGTATTTACTTCTCGCCAGGCATCCTTTTCAGACTGCAACGACTTAAGCTGATTTTCTTCGCGGGTTAATGGAATTCGTTCAACCTTCATCAGCTTTTCGATTGTGTCGTTAGTATTATATCTGTCGGTTACACCTGGTATGTTTATTCCTGCCATATTTATTTTTCGTCATATTAAAGCACTCTTTTAAGCGAATTCATCAAAAAGATTGCCTATGGCTTTCCTAATCCGAAGCTTTAAATTCTGAATTTCTTCAGATGGAATTTCCTTAACAATCTTATTTGTATCTTTATCGATTATTTTGACGATGACGCTGTTAAGTTCTTTGTTTACGTTAAACTGAAGTTTAGTGCCTGTTAAAAGTTCAGACATTTTCTGCAGTTCCTGAGTGTCTTTTTTGATTTCTTCTATATTGTTCTTGATATTCTGTGCAACTTGGGCACCATTTGGAGTTATTTGATTCTCTGTTGTAACAGGTTTGTGTAATTCATTATTTTGTATTTTTGGAGAATA
Source organism: uncultured Treponema sp. (assembly GCA_946628495.1). Classification (GTDB taxonomy): domain Bacteria; phylum Spirochaetota; class Spirochaetia; order Treponematales; family Treponemataceae; genus Treponema_D. The sequence continues at coordinate 6,464 of CAMOWQ010000088.1, forward strand.
TAAACTCTGGCCTTCCGTTGCCATATAAACCTTTGAATTCTGTGAAATTGTATTCATAGGTCTGCCTCCTTACATAAATAATATGTAAATCTCCTTTTTCATCCTTGAAAAAAAATGAATACAGAAGGGGGGCGCACCCCTTCTGATTCAATATCAGCCAAAAGATAACATCCAGAAATCTCTTAGCTTTGAGATTCTACTGCAACAGTGCAAGAACGCTCTGTGACTGAGAGTTTGCCTGTGCAAGCATTGCTGTACTCGCTTGTGTGAGAATCGAGTTCTTTGTAAACTGTACCATTTCAGCAGCCATATCTGTATCACGGATGCGGCTTTCTGCGGCCTGAGTATTTTCAGCAGCAACATTTACACCTTTTGCAGCTAATTCGAATCTGTTCTGATAAGCACCAAGATCTGCTCTCTGTTTTGTTACATTTTTCAATGCTTCATCAACAGAAGCGAGTGCAAGGTTTGCCTGATCAGGACTGCTGATCGAAATCTGTTCATCGCCACCCTGAATGCCTTTAAGTCCGAGGGACTGAGCAGTCATTGTACCAATGAAAACTCTTGTGTTCTGGTCAACGTTTGCACCAATCTGGAACTGCATTACAGATTCCCCTTCTTTTGCAAAGCGTCCGGTAAGCATATTCATACCGTTGAACTGAGCCTGACTTGCAATACGGTCAACTTCTGCTACAAGCTGAGATACTTCAACCTGAATCTGCATGCGGTCTTCATCTGAATAAATTCCGTTTGCAGACTGAACAGCAAGTTCGCGAATTCTCTGAAGAATATCTGTTGTTTCTGTCAGGTAGCCTTCAGTTGTCTGAATGAAAGAAACTCCATTCTGAATATTTTTACTAGCCTGGTTAAGTCCTCTGATTTGACTGCGCATCTTTTCAGATACTGCGAGTCCTGATGCATCGTCTCCGGCGCGGTTGATGCGTTCACCAGAAGAAAGCTTCTCCATGTTTCTCATGATTGAATCATTAGAAATGTTCAATACACGGTCTGCATAAAGCGAGCTCATATTGTGATTAATAATCATAGTTGTGCCTCCATGTTAACTTATAACGACAAAGCCTCATGCTTTGTGTCCTGCAGGTGAAGGCTAAACAGTTTTGCGCCCCTGTTTAGTTTCAGACCATTCAGCAGGAATAGTCAGTCTGAATCAAACTGACTGTCCTTGCTGTCACCCGCATCCATGAATGCACTATTTCAAAGAACGTACTGTGTCTGAAAACACAGCCTGAATAAAATTATATATCCTAAAATAAATAATTTCCAACAATAAAAGGTGTTTTTGATTGTAAAAAAAAGAGAAGCAGTACAAAACACCGTGCGTTAGTAATGAAGCAGTTTCCTGCTCCATTACTAATTATAATACACTATCGAAGCAAAGACAAGACATTCTGTGACTGAGAATTTGCCTGAGCGAGCATAGCTGTGCCTGCCTGCTGAAGAACAGAATCTCTAGTGAACTGAACCATCTGAGAAGCCATGTCTGTATCACGGATACGGCTTTCTGATGCCTGCAGGTTTTCTGCAGAAACGTTAAGACCTTTTACAGTAAGTTCAAGTCTGTTCTGGTATGCACCAAGGTCTGCACGCTGCTTGTTAATCTTCTTAAGTGCTTCATCGACAACGCCGATTGCACGGTTGGCATCTTCCGGTGTGCTCAAAGTGATTTTCTCATCAGAACCCAATTCGCGAACTCCGAGAGCCTGTGCCGACATAGTGCCGATGAATACCTGCATACGCTGATCCATATTTGCACCGATGTGGAACCACATTGAACCAGTTACAACGTTTTCGCCTGTAGACATAGCGAAACGTCCTGTCAACATATTAAGACCGTTGAACTGAGCTGTACTTGCGATTCTATCAACTTCTGATACAAGGGCAGAAATTTCAACCTGAATCTGCATTCTATCTTCATCTGAATAAATTCCGTTTGAAGACTGTACTGCGAGTTCACGGATTCTCTGCATGATATCAGTAGTTTCCTGAAGATATCCTTCTGTTGTCTGAATAAAACTGATACCGTTCTGAGCATTCTGTGCTGCACGGTTCAAGCCACGAATCTGGCTTCTCATTTTTTCAGAAACTGCAAGTCCTGAAGCATCATCTCCGGCGCGATTAATTTTTTCGCCAGAAGATAATTTTTCCATGTCTTTAGAAAGATCAAGTCCAGTAACTCCCAATTGACGATTGGCAAACATTGCCGACATGTTGTGGTTGATAACCATAGTATTCCTCCTTGGAATGTAAACAGAAGAATCCTTTCTTCTGAAATGCAAAAATGCGTAAATGTTACAAGGCTACATCTACACATTTTTGCTTAAACCATCTGGATGCTGCTTCTACGAAGTCGAAACATCCATTACAGTTCTTTTTAAATATCGGCAATAATAGTTCTGGACTTTAGAAAAATTTATATATTTTCAAGAATTTTTTTTATAATTTTTACGGCTTTTCCGCGGTGCGAAATTGCATTTTTTTCTTCAGGCGAAATCTGCGCGATTGTCTTTCCATATTCAGGAAGGAATACAATCGGATCATAGCCAAAACCGTTTGAACCTGCAGCTTTTTCTATTGAATCAATAAGCTGTCCTTCAAAAGTTTCCTCTGCCATAAAAATCCTGTCCTGACCGCAGTAAAGAACCATGGCACATGTGTAATGGCATGATCGTTCTCCGTGTAAATACGGGCGTACAGGTTTTGAATCAAGTTTTACAGCATCGTTAAGTTGAGCTATTAAAAGTCTGTTCTGTTCATCCTGTGAGATTCTGCTTCCGTCCGTCTTACCCTGCATGTAAGAAGGTCCTGCATATCTTGCTGAATAGATTCCGGGTGCTCCGTCCAATGCATCAACACAAATTCCTGAATCATCTGCTATAACAGGGCAGTGTACAAGTTCGTACAGAGCTTTTGCCTTGATGATTGCATTTTCATAGAAAGTTTTTCCGTCTTCTACAGGATCAAACTCAATTCCGTCATCTAGAGGAATCCTTACTTCATAATCAGGCAGAATTTCCTGAATTTCCCGTTTTTTATTTTTGTTTCCCGTTGCGAGATAAAGTTTCATAAAAATCTCCTTCTGATAGGCTTGTTAAAATTTCATTTGTTTTAGAACTGTCTTTGTCTTTTTCAATCAGTTCTTTTGCCACCTTAGTATAATAACATATCTGTCTTTCGCAAAGTGGGATGTAAAATGAGATTTCCTTGTTTGTTGCTTTTATAGTACAGCTGCTGCAAGTAGACATTTCATTGTTGTATCTGTCCCGCTTTCTCTTCTCTGATGCTATTTGTGTTTGAAGAGTTGAAATTTGATTTTCGTCTGTATGTTCTTTAAGTGCATTTTCAAGTTTAATTGTCTTATAGAAAACTTTGTTTCGTTTTTCTATAATCTTTTCAATTTTTTCAACACGTTTTGTCATGTGGTTTTTCAGTGATTGTACGACATCATAAAAAGATTGAATGTCTACGTTACAGAATTCTGCTATTTTTCTAATCTGACTGTCATTGATGTAATAAGAATGTTTAAGTGAAATAACAAGGATTGCTTTTTTTCTTGTTGATAATTTTGGTAAAGTCAGGAACGGATGATTAGCCTGTTTATTGTTTAATGTGGATTCTGAATGTGTCTTG
>CAMOWQ010000089.1 GCA_946628495.1 uncultured Treponema sp.
CCAGTTGATGCGACAGGTATCTTTGAATATCTTGTTAATGGCGTTACAGAAGACATTAAATATATAACGACAACAGGCGATGAAAAAGGAATCGTTTCGCCTGTTATGCTTGGTAATATTTCTCAATTTTCACTTTGCCCTGATTATACGGGACGTATTGATGATTTCAGAATATTGCGACGTCCTTATACACCGACAGATTTTCAGACAGCAGAAACGGCAGGACCTTTGCAATATATGACATATATGCCTGCCGGCGGTTCTTTTGTTACAAAACCTGTTATGCTTACGGTTGGAAGCGTAATTGAAAGAATAGATGCAATTATGAATGTTCCTGAACAGACTTCTGTTGAATTGTTTGTAAGGGCTGGAGATAATTATTTTAACTGGAATGAATCTTATCCTGAATGGAAACCTGTTGAAAGCGGAGAAGATATTACAGGAATTACGGGGCTTTACTTTCAGATAAAAGGCATTCTGTATCCTGACGGGGGTGGTGCTGTAAGCCCGTCTGTTACTGAGTTGAGTGTGGAATGTTCAGAATTGAATCCTCCGCTTCCTCCTTTTACTGTCCGTGCAGTTGCAGGAAACGGACGCGTTACTTTGACCTGGAGTTATTCTGTGGATGAAAATGTGGGCGGTTATTACATCTATTATGGAAACCGTTCGGGCGAATATCTTGGAAGAGTTGCAGCAGAAGGTGCCTCTCCAATAAAGAGTGGAAATATAACCAGTTATTCGCTTACAGGGCTGGAAAATGGAAAGATATATTATTTTGCAATAGCATCATGGTCAATTTATGATGACAGGGTTATTGGTCAGTTGTCCAAAGAAGTGTTTGCAAGACCGTTAGAGAGAATAAAGGAGAAGTAGGATAAAAATGGGAAATGAGTTGATTTTAAAACGTGCTCAGAATGCAGCTATTGCAAGAGATTTTCAACTGGCTATAAGATTGTATAAGTCTTTATTAAAGGAGAATCCGTCTGATGTTTCTTTGCTGAATGAAATTGGTTCAAGCTATGTAAAAAGCGGCGAAGATGAAAAAGCATTAAAATATTATGAACAGATTCTGACTTTTGCACCTCATAACGTAGATGCAATGAACAGTATGGGTGCAATTTATAGAAGACTCAAACAGTACGATGATTCCATAAAGATTCTTCAGAAAGCAGTAAACGAAGGGGCTAATTCGGTTTCGGTAAACTATAATCTTGGTTTTACTTATAAAGAAATGGGCAATTTTGAAGAGGCTATAGATGCCTTTTCGCTTGTCGTTGATGAAAATCCGTCTGATGTCCTTGCTCATAATCATCTTGGTTCAATTTATTATCAGCAGAAGTTGTATCAGAAATCAATTCAGGCTTTTAAAAAAGGTCTTCAGATAGATCCAAATCATCCTATTCTTCATTATAATCTTGCAAAATGTTATGAGGCAGAAAAACAGTATGATGATGCAGTCCGCGAATATGAAGCTGCGCTTCGTGTAAAACCAGGCTGGATGGATGCATTAAAGGATTTCAGCACACTTCTTATAAAATGTCAGAAAACAAAAGAAGCCCGCGAAGTTGTAAAACGAACGATTGAATTGAATCCTAATGATCCGAATCTTCTTAGGCTGCTAGGACAAATCTATCTAAAGGAATATGATTTTGATTCCGCTGCAACTTCTTATTCAAAGGCACTTTCTCTTGATGAAATGAATGTCGAAACCATAATGTCGCTTGCAGATGCCCTTGAAAAAAGCCAGCAGCCTAAAGATGCAGTTGATGTAATGAGTCGAGCCGTAGATTCTAATGCAGATAACAGAGATTTTAAGAAGCAGTATGTTCATGCGCTTCTTTCTGCGGAAGAATATGAAGAAGCTTATACGCATGTTGATTCTCTTTATCGGAATAACGGAGAAAAAGACGTTCAGGTTCTTGATTTGTACGGGCAGTATTATATTTGTGTTGATGATGAGCAGAGTGCCAGAAAATATTTTGACCGTATTCCTACAATTGATCCTGCTTATAAACTGTATCTGCTTGAAGCTGCAAACCGTTACAGTCAGATTGGCAAAATAAAACAGGCCGAAGAATATGCAAACCGTTATATTTCCATGAATCCTAAAAGTCCAGATGCCTATAACATGCTCGGAAATATTTATTCAAAGGCGGGCGATAAGGAAAAGGCAATAAAAAGTTTTGGACAGGGAATTGCGGTTTCTAAAAACAATGTGTATGCGGCAAAAAAGAAAAAGGAACTTGAGCAGAACCTTGCAAGTGATGAAAAACTTGATTATCTTGCTGCTGAAGATACTGATGATGATGTTGACAGCATTGAATTTTTACAGGGCGAAGATGAAAATTCTGATATGAGTCCATTTGAAACTGTTCCTGAAAAGCCTGTTGTTTCTAGAATGCCAGAAGAACCTGAGAAATCTGAAGAATTAATTTCTGATGAACCCGAAGAAGACGAATTGGAAGAACCTGTTCCGCCTCTTATGGAATCTGCAATGGAAGAAACGGAATTTCCTGATTTAGACGATGTGGAAGATGCGGATTCTTATAAAACTTCTGATGAATTTCTTGATAATCCTGAATCGACGGATATTTCTGATATTCTTGACGAAGAAAAAAATGATGCATCGGATGGTGGAATGCCGGAAATGTCTGGGATGGTAGAAAATTCTGAAACACCTGAAACATCTGAATTGTCAGAAAGTCCTGAAACACCTGACAGTTCTGACGCAGCAAATAGTTTTGAGCCATCAGACGATATAGAATTGCCTGAATCACGTGAACAGGCTTCGCAAATACCGCAAGAGCCTTATAAAGCTCCAAAAAAGCCTGCTATGGAAAATCCGTACGGCAATGATGTTATGGATTCTGCATTGCAGTCTATGGAAAATATGCGGACAATGGAAAAAGCACTCAAAATGCAGTGTGATATGCTTGATAATAAGGTTGATAATCTGAAAAATCAGCTTTCGAATGAGCTTGAAAATAAAATTAAGGATAGAATTGATGAATTAAAACAGGAAATGAAATCTATCCCTGAATCAAAACCTGAACCCGTTGCAGAACCTGTGCCTGAGTCAGAGCCGGAACCTGTTGTTGAATCAGAGCCTGTTGAAGATATGTTGCCGGCAGATGAATCAGAAGCAATTGAAGAAATGGAAGCTGTTGAAAATGCATTGCCGATAGGTGAGCCGGAAACAATTGAAGAAACAGAACCTGTTGAAGAAATACCATCTGTTGAAGAACTGGTTTCTGATACCGGCATGGATATAGTTGAAGATATTGCTGAGGACACTGATGCTGATGTTGAAACAATGGCAGGTCTTGAACCTGTTGAAGAAGAAAATGTAGAAGATAAAAAAGAATTTGATTTTGCCGAATCCGAAGATATAATAGATAATAACGATTCAGGCTCGGGAGATGATAAAGTTATGGATGACAAAATGACGGAAATTAAAAATGATTTTGATTTTGCAGATGTAGACAATTGCTTTGATGCAGTTCCTGATGAACTTGATGCAGTTCCTGCAGAACCAGAAGAGGATTTTTCTTCTGTTGATGATCTTTTTGGTCTGGATTCGGATTCTGAGTTTGATACCGTAGATAATATCGTACAGTTACCTGCTGAAGATGCAGTGGTCGAAGAGAATGTTTCTCCTGAAGAAAATACTCAGATTGAAGAGACTGTCGCTGCAGAAAGTCCAGAAGAAGACAATCTTCAGATTCCTGAATTAGAAGATGCTTCAGAAATTCATGCAAATATTATTGAAGAAGATGCACCTTTTGAAGATATAATTGATGCTGCTGCCGAAGTTGCATCGGAAGCAGATTTCCCTAAAACTGAAGAGCAGAAATCTTTTGAATCTTTAAATCCGCTTGAAGCTGTAAAAGTTCTTCTTCCACGAATTGAAATGATGCTGAAAGATACTGATTATGCATATTCGCATGAAACAGAGCTGGAACTTTTTAAGAAAATAAAGGCATTCTGTGATTTCCTTCCTGAAGAAGAAAAAAAGCGTTATCAGAACAGCAGAATTACAATGCTTCTTGAATTCATAATTGCACGTCTTGAAGGAAAACCAGGACTTCTTGCCGCTGCTGAATCTTTGCTGAAATCAGGCTTGCTTGGTGACTGCCTTATTGACCGCATTTATGAAAAACAGAATGAACTTATAGAAAAGAAGATTGAACTACAGGAAGAAGTGCGTGCCGTTCTTGAATATATGAAGGAACTTGCAGACAGTCTTAGTTCAAAAACGATAGCTCAGGCATTAAAAGCCGAGGCAGATGTCGTTTTGAACAAACTTGACTGTCAGCCGCTCTGTTAAAAGCGTTAGAAGTATAAAATTATTAAATATAAATGATTCTAGAATGAGTCAGAACCTGGTTGCCGTCCTCTGTAATGAGAACATCGTTCTCAAGACGGCATCCGCCGAGTTTTTCATCATAAAGTCCAGGTTCAAGCGTTACAATCATGCCAGGCTGGAATTTTAAGTCTGACGGCTGTTTTGTGCTTATTCTAGGGAATTCATGAATTTCAAGTCCAATGCCGTGCCCGAGTGTGTGCGGCATTTTTCGTTTTGCAGCTGCAAATACACTGTCTGCATGATGTGCGGCTTCTGCAATAGAATGTTCCTTTGTGTAAAGTTTAAGACATTCATCATATGCTTTCTGTACAAGATTAAGCTGCTGCTTCTGTTCTTCGTTTAAAGAGCCTTTTGCAACTGTAACTGTAGTATCACTTGTGTAGCCTTTATAAACGACACCAAAATCAAGAATTGAAAGTCCGTCATCTGGCCAGTTTCCTGCTGTATAGCCCGGAAAAGCGTGAATTGCAAAACTTCTTGCAGGTCCTGCTGCAAGCGTGTCGAAGCCTGTGCGTTCACAACCGTTAAGGCGTAATTCACGTTCAATGTAAAGAGCAACATCAATTTCGGTTTTTATTTCACCGGTTTTTATTTTTTCTTCAATGCCGTCTATTATCAAATCTCCGATTCGTGCTGCCTCTTTTGTGCATTCAATTTCGTATTCATCTTTTATAACACGGCAATCTGTAATGAATTTGAATGTATTTTTTTTATCGCAGCGACAGTCATAATTTTCGAGTGTATCAATAAATTCCAGATATTCAGGATATGTGAGGTAAGGTGGCAAATCAACCTTTGAACTCTGACAGTGGCTTGAACCCATATTCAAAATTGCGAGGGTTGCACTTTCGTTGTTGCACTTGTATTTTGTAAGCGGAATAATTTTGTTACAGAAAGCGTTTTTCTTTGCAAGAATTTCATCCCATGGAACGAGGATTGAAAATCCGTCTTGAAAAACTGCAAGTACACAGTCACTTGAAAAGCCTGTGTAATATGGAATTGAAGGATCTCTGTGAGCTTCTGTGTCTACGAATACTGCTGCTCCGATGTTGTTTTCCGTAAGATATGCACCAAGTTTTTTGCATCTGTCGGAATAGATTTTTTTCATTTCGTCTGAAGAATATTCTTTCATTTTTTTACTCCTGTGAGAGCCCGCTGGCGGGCTGTGTTTTATTTCTTTGTTGTCTGTTTCTTTAGGAATTTGCGTACTATTGAAAAAGCGATTTCATCTTTTGTAATAACAAGAAGTCCTACTCCGATTATAAAAAAGATCAGCGCTGTTACAAGAGTTGGCGCTCCGTGTGCAATAAATCTGCTGTATCCACTGAATTTTGCAATGATTACCGGGCGTATAAAATAGCAAGGGACCGCTGCAATAATAGAAAAAATTATTATTTTGATGATATAAAGGCACATCTGTTTAAGAACTGTTTTTATATCAAAAGACTGCATTTTTTTCATGAAGATAATAAGGAATGCTGTGTTTACGGCACTCGCAAGGCTTAATGCAAGTGCAATTCCCTGACCGCCCATCGGTTTTACAAGTGCAAGTACAAGTATGATGTTTGCCCCAAAACTGATGATTCCTGCAGCTGTAGGAAGTTTTGTGTTTTTCTGGGCGTAAAATGCCGGAGAAATTATTCTGTTTGCCGCAATAAAGAAAAGTCCTGCAATGTGATAGCGGAATTCACTCAAGGTGAGGTTTACGGATGTTTCATCAAACATTTTGTTTTTATATAGAAGAGAAATTAATTCGCGGCCGCTTACAAAAGAATAGAACGTTACCGGAATTGTGATTACGGTTACAATTTTTAATGCCTGAATCAGAATTTTATTGAATTCTACCCAGTTTTGCTCTACGGCAAGGCCTGTTAAATCAGGAAGAATTACAGTGCTTATGGAAACAACGAAAATTCCAAGAATAAGTTCCTGAAGCCTTAAACTGTACTGAAGGCTTGATGCAATTCCTTCTCCGGCACGCATTGCCATTGTTGTAGAGACTAAATCATTCAACTGATATGCTGCAATTCCAAAGATGGCAGGGGCAATCAGTGCAAGTACCTTTTTTGTACCAGGATTTGTGAATGTCTTTTTTAATGATGTAAACTGAATTTTCCAGCCGGTTTTTAATACAAACGGAAGCTGGAAGAAAACTTGAATTGTTCCTCCAAGAATTACACCAATTGCCATTGCTTTTGCAGAAACAGCAGGATTATCTGCTTTTGCAGAAAAAATGTATGTTACGGCAATTACCGTTGAGTTGAATAATACGGGGGTAAATCCTGAAGGTGCAAATATCCGGCAGCCGTTAAGAATGCCCTGAAAAAGTGCTGCAATTGAAATTACCGTAAGATACGGAAACATTATTCTTGTTAGCAGGGTGATTGTCTGTTTCTGAAGAAGCCAGGCTTCGATTTGTGATGCATAATCTACCGCTGAAGTGTCTGCCGGTTTTTTACAGAAAAGAGGCATAATTAGAGGTGTGGCAATTATTCCTATTACTACTATGCATGTTGTTAAAAACGAAAGCAGTGTCATAATTGCATTGAGGAACTCTTGAGTTTCCTTGCGGTCTTCGTCACTGCTGCCTTTGTCAAGATAGCCTTTGAAGGTCGGAATGAATGCAACCGACATGCAGTTTTCTGCAAAAAGGCGGCGCAAAAAGTTTGGAATCTGAAATGCTGTGTAGAATGCGTCTGCATACATTGAAGTTCCAAGAAATGTTGCACTGGTAGTCTGCCTGATAAGTCCCATTATGCGGGATGCAAAGGTCATAAGGGAAAGAATCAGTCCTTCCCGAACAAGAGATTTTTTCTTTTTTTCACCCATAAATTCTATTATAGACTTTTGCAGAAAAAATACAAATAGGGGTGATAATCAGGGCAAACGCATTATAAACATGAATACACCAAAAGAAAAATGCTACCGGTCGAGGTTCGAATTTCAAAATCGCAGGCTCGCCTGCTACACGCCAGTTTGCCTTGTAACTATATACGTTGCCGCTCACGCGGCAAACTTCAATAGTTTCAGGGCACTCAAGCATGTAGAGCGAATATTCGCTCGATTTTGAAAATCTGTTTTTTGACTGGCAGCGATTTTTTGTGTATGCCTGTATTTATAATGCGTTTGCCCTGGGGTGATAATCCTCGTTGTTTGACTAATAATCATATAACGGATAAAATCAATAAATTATGGAAAACAATACACTGTTGCCAATCCGACTTGGAATTGATGTCGGTTCTACAACCGTAAAAGTTGCGGTTCTTGATGATAATGATAAATTGATTTACGGAGACTATCAGCGTCACCGTGCAGATATTCGTAGTACGATTATTTCTGTCGTAAATAAAGCCCTTGATTTTTTAGAGAAAGAAGTTCCTGGTGGAACAGAAAGAACAATTTCTGCAAAGGTAACTGGTTCCGGCGGACTTTCTGTTTCGCAATGGCTGAACATTCCGTTTATTCAGGAAGTTATTGCGGCTACAACTTCTGTAAAAAAACTTATTCCACAAACTGATGTTGTAATTGAACTTGGTGGTGAAGATGCCAAGATTACATATTTCCGTGGCGGCGTTGAACAGCGCATGAACGGAACTTGTGCGGGCGGAACTGGTGCTTTTATTGACCAGATGGCAGCACTTTTGGAAACTGATGCTTCCGGTTTGAATGAACTTGCAAAAGGCATGCAGCAGATTTATCCGATTGCTGCCCGCTGTGGTGTATTTGCCAAAACAGATATTCAGCCTTTAATTAACGAAGGTGCCCGCCGTGAAGATATTGCGGCTTCTATTTTCCAGGCAGTTGTAAGTCAGACAATTTCTGGCCTTGCCTGTGGTAAACCAATCCGCGGGCATGTTGCCTTTTTGGGCGGACCGTTGCACTTTTTGGACCAGTTACGTGCCCGCTTTATCGAAACACTTAAACTTAAAGATGATGAAATTATTGTTCCTGAAGACAGTCAGCTTTTTGTTGCAAGCGGATGTGCCTTCAGTGCAGAACGTAAGTTTGACGGACAGAAAGAAGGTTTTTATTTTCCTACAATAACAGAGTTTCGTAATAATCTTAAAAATCTTGTTGGTGCCGAGCTTTCTGAAGTTCAGCGTCTTGAACCACTCTTTAAAAATCAGGCAGAACTTGATGAATTCCAGGTTCGTCATTCAGAACAGAAAGCAAAGCGCGGTGACCTTAAAAAAACTCACGGGCCTGTTTTCCTTGGTTTGGATTCAGGTTCTACAACTACAAAAGCCTGCTTAATCGACAAAGACGGCAGAATCATCTGGGATTTTTATGCCCACAATCAGGGAAATCCTGTTGAACTTGCAGTTAAAGTTTTAAAAGATTTGTATGCACAGCTTCCGGAAGACGTTTATATTGCGCGTGCAGTTTCTACCGGTTATGGTGAAGCTTTGTTCCAGGCCGCTCTTGGCGTAGATTCTGGTGAAGTTGAAACAATTACTCACTTCCGCGCAGCTAATTTCTTTGTTCCGGGCGTTGAGTTCCTTCTGGACATCGGTGGTCAGGACATGAAATGTCTTCGCATGAAAGACGGTGCAATTGTAAGCATTCAGTTGAACGAAGCCTGCTCTTCTGGCTGCGGTTCCTTCCTTGATAATTTTGCAAATACAATGGGAATGGACGTAAAAGAGTTCGGAAAAATTGCATTGATGGCACAAAAACCGGTAGACCTTGGTTCACGCTGTACAGTTTTTATGAACTCCCGCGTAAAACAGGCACAAAAGGAAGGTGCTTCGGTTGCAGATATTGCGGCAGGTCTTTCTTATTCAGTTATTAAAAATGCGCTTTTTAAGGTAATCAAACTTAGAAAAGCTTCTGATATTGGCGAAAAGGTTGTTGTTCAGGGTGGTACCTTCTTTAATGATGCAATCCTTCGTGCTTTTGAAAAAATTGCAGGTGTAGAAGTTTACCGTCCTGATGTTGCGGGGCTTATGGGCGCTTATGGTTCTGCTTTAATAGCTTACGATCAGTGGCAGGATTTAATGGCTCCAAAACCTGGCGAGCCTGAAGGAACTGTTCACGATGTTCGTTCAAGTATCGCAACTCTTGAACAGCTTGAGAATTTCCACGTAGACCTTGAACTTCGCCGTTGTGGAAAATGCCAGAACAATTGTCTTCTTACTATAAATACTTTCTCAACTGGAAACGAAAAACGTACCTTCATCACTGGTAACCGCTGCGAAAAGGGTGCCGAACTTGATGGAAACGTTATTGACGCAAGCAACAAAAAGAATACCGGCCTTGATGATGACGATGCAGGCCCGCTCCCGAACCTTTTTGAATGGAAGTACAAGCGTCTTTTCAATTATGTGCCGCGCAAACCGGAAGATGCACCAATGGGCGATGTTGGAATTCCACGCGTACTCAATATGTACGAAAATTATCCGCTTTGGTTTACATTCTTTAATGAACTTGGCTTCCGCGTAATTTTGAGCCAGCGTTCAAGCCGTACAGTTTACGAAAAAGGTCTTGAAACAATTCCTTCTGAATCTGTCTGCTATCCTGGAAAAATCAGCCACGGTCATGTAGAAAGCCTTATTCAGCGTGGAATTAAGTTTATTTTCTATCCTTGTGCTCCGTATGAACACCAGGAAGATGCGGGGGCAGGTAACCATTACAATTGTCCTATTGTAACAAGTTACCCGGAAGTTCTCCGAAATAACGTAGATGAACTTAGACAGGACCCTACAATCA
>CAMOWQ010000090.1 GCA_946628495.1 uncultured Treponema sp.
GGTTTTCCGGCTGCATCAATAATGTACCATTTGCGAGCCTGTTCGTATTCTTTAACGAAAATAGTTTCCATGATATACCTTACTAAAAATAAAAGTTTATCTGCGGTTTTTAATCCTTTGCATCTGAATCAAAACCGCCTGAATTTAAGATGAGCAGTCCTAAATCCATTAACGGGTAAAATAATATATCAAAAAATCGGAGTGTATGTCAATTATTTGACATCATTAATTGTCACCGCCAGAAGCTTTTTCTGATTCAGCAGCTTCCTTTTCTTCGCGGAGAGCCTCTTTTTTATCTTTAATGTCAGCAGCACCAATAAACAGGCAGATAAGTCCGACAAAAGCTGCAAGAACAGGTGCAAATCCTTTTAAAAAGGAAACAACATCATCACCCCACTGAAGTGGACTTGCAGGAATACATGCAAATACTGTAAAACCAATAAAAATAATACCAAGAATAATAGAAATCATATTAACTCCATTTTTTTATGACAACAATTTATTTTGGATGGAAATAACTGAAAAACAGAAAATCACCACCCTATTAAAGTATATATATAAAATTCATTTTTTCAAGAAAAATATCATAGAAATCATTTTTGTAAATCTATACTCACAAAAAAAACTTTCGGTCAAGTCTTATTTTTTTTATAACAAATTTCTTCTAAAAAATACATTACTATAGAAAAAACAATTCATTTTTTACATCAGGAAAAAACATATTTAAATTTTTTTATGAATTTTTCTTGACACAATCCTAGATATATTGCATTTTATCGTTTAGTATAATAAATAGAAAACGAACCAACAAATAGTAGCTAAGTTTTTGTAAAATGTACTCGCTGCACGTATGTGTAAGTTATCATTTTTGAATCGAGGTCACTTGAATGAAAGCAAGTCAGGTTACCATTGATCATGTGTCCAAAAAATTTGGCAACTTTGTTGCTTTGGATGACATCAACTTTACTATTAAACCGGGAGAATTCTTTTCTCTGTTAGGACCATCCGGATGCGGAAAAACAACTTTGCTCCGAATAATCGCCGGTTTTGAATTCCCGGATGATGGAGCTGTTCTTTTTGACGACAAGAACGTAATCCCGCTCCCTCCGGATAAAAGAACATCAAACACAGTTTTTCAAACCTACGCACTTTTTCCTCACATGAGCGTTTATGACAACGTAGCGTTTCCTCTTAAACTGAAAAAACTTCCAAAAGATGAAATTGATAAAAAGGTTAAGGAATATGTTCATCTTGTACAGCTTGATGAGCATATCTATAAAAAACCGAACCAGCTTTCAGGTGGTCAGAAGCAGCGTGTCGCAATTGCAAGGGCTCTCATTAACGAACCTAAAGTCCTTCTTCTTGACGAACCGCTTTCTGCTCTTGATGCAAAACTCCGTGCAAATCTTTTAATTGATTTGGACCGTCTGCACGACCAGATTGGCATTACATTCATTTACGTAACTCATGATCAGAGTGAAGCACTTTCTGTTTCAGACAGAATTGCCGTAATGAATCACGGACATGTACTTCAGATTGGAACTCCTTATGAAATTTACGAAAGCCCTGCAACTCAGTTTGTAGCTCAGTTTATTGGCGAAACAAATCTTTTTGATGCAGAAGTCGTTGACTGCGTTCCTCATAAAGATGCAAACGGTAATGATGATTACATGGCAACACTTTCAGTTCCAGAACTTGGAAAACAGGCGCCGCTCGCAACCGATACAGAAGCAGAAGCTGCTCTTGACCGCTACATGCAGGTAACAGATTACGACTTTACCCAAAAAGGTCAGAAAGTTGCATTTACAATCCGCCCGGAAAAAATCCGCATTACGCTTGAACCTCCATCTACCGGCGGTCGTACAGACATCAACGTTTTCAAAGGCATTGTAGAAGAACCTATTTATTCCGGTTTCCAGTCAAAATTCTATGTAAAACTCGAAACAGGAAAAATCATCAAGGTTTTCAAACAGCATACGGACTATATGGACAACGGACCTGTAATTCACTGGAAGGACAGCGTTTACGTTTCTTGGTCAGCCGAGGATGCTTACATCGTCGAAGACATTCTTAGCTAAACGGGACAGGCGTATGAATCATAAGAATACTATGGACGGCAAAACAAACAGGGTTGAAAAACCTCAGGACAGCCGCAGTTTCCTTCTTAAACTTGCATCAAAAGCAAATGCTGCAAAATACAGCAAAGCAAATCCAGGTCCTGCATACGCATGGCCTATGGGATTGTGGTTTACTCTGTTTTTTGTAGTTCCGATTATAATCATCGTGTGCTATTCTTTTATGAAAAAAGATATGCACGGCGGTGTACAAAAAACATTCTCTCTGAATGCATACAAAGCAATTTTTGCAAGAGACAGCGACACAGGAAAGTTCATCTATCTTCCAATTTTGCTCAGAACATTATGGATGACTGTTGTTTCTACAATTGTTTCGATTTTAATTGCCCTTCCATGCGGATATGCAATTGCAAGAAGCAAAAAACAGACTCTTCTTCTTATACTCGTAATAATTCCATTCCTTACAAATTCGCTGATTCGAATTTTTGCATGGCAGACTATTATGGGTGATGAAGGTCTTTTGAACCAGTTGTGCCGTCTCTTTGAATCGGCATGGCATTTTATAATCCGCAGCGAAAACTGGCAGTTCAAGCCGCATAAATTCATGTATACAAAAGGTGCAGTAATTATAGTAAGCATTTACATGTATCTTCCGTATGCAATTCTCCCGATTTTTACCGCAGTAGACAGATTTGATTTTTCACTTCTAGAAGCAGCACGCGACCTTGGAGCAACAAAACCTCAGTCAATGATAAAAATCCTTATACCGGGAATTAAAAGCGGCATTGTAAGTTCTGTAATTTTTACATTCATACCGATTTTCGGAAACTATACAGTACCGCAGCTTGTCGGAAGCACAAAAAGCTACATGCTTGGAAACGTCATTATGGACCAGATTCAGAAAGCACGTAATCTTCCGCTTGCATCGGCATTCTCGGTTGTTCTTACAGCCGTTACAATGGCAGCAATTCTGTTCATGATTACAACTGATAAACGCGAACAGAAATTAAAGAAAGCCACAGCATCGGCAAAAGAAGATTCAGGTGTTCCTGAAGCAAAAAAAACAGAGGCAGGTAAATAGCGTATGGAGTTCCTTACAGGTTTAATTATCGATAAACTCAGAAAACGTAACAGAAATTCCGAAAATGCACGCCATGCAAAACGCAGCTGGAAAAAACGCGCGCCTAAATTTTCAACATCAAAAAGTGTGATGATTTTCACGCTTGCTTTTCTGTACATTCCACTTTTTGTAATAATATTTTTCTCTTTCAATAAATCTGAAGGTGCACATTTTTCAGGAGTTTCCTTCCGCTGGTACGAGGAATTAATTCTTAATTCCGGTGAATTGTGGATGAGTCTTCTCTACAGTGCAATTGTTGCCCTTGCATCTGCTGTAATTGCAACCATTCTCGGAAGTCTTGCAGCAATCGGTATAAGCTGGTACAAATTCTTTGGAAAAAACTACATTCAGTCTATAAGTTTCCTTCCAATGGTTCTTCCTGAAGTTATAATGGGTGTTTCCCTTTTGATTTTCTTAAGCGGAATACACATGAATCTTGGAATGGGCACAATCATCATAGCACATACAACATTCTGTCTGCCGTTCGTATATCTTATGGTTAGTTCACGCGTTGATGAATTTGATTATTCAATCATCGAAGCAAGCCATGACCTTGGAGCTACTGAATTACAGACTTTATTTCAGGTTATCATTCCTGCAATCATGCCTGGAATTATGAGCGGTTTTATGATGAGTATTACACTCTCTATCGAAGACTTTGTAATTACATCACTTGTAAACGGCAACATAGAAACCCTGCCGATTTACGTTTACAACATGATAAGACACGGTGTCAGTCCTGTAATAAACGCACTTTCTTTTGTACTTATCCTCATAATTGGATTGATTGCTATCATTCTGCGCAAAGGCCTTAAATCCTTTGCCGCTGCCCATTAATCAGCAGTCATTAATTGCATTTTTTTCACGGATAATCCCCGTAAAATCTGTACAAAAACAGATTAAGCGGGGAGCCGGGATTATTATATAATTTTTATCTTTTTGGAGGACCTAAAATGAAGGTTTTTTCTAAAATCATGTTTACTGCCGCTATTGCAGCTGCAGCACTTGGACTTGTTTCCTGCGAAAAGAAACAGGTATTAAAATTATACAGTTGGACTTACTACACTCCAACTGACGTTGTAAAAGCATTCGAAGAAGAATACGGATGCAAAGTAATCGTAACTGAATACGATTCAAACGAAACAATGTTCAACAAGCTCGTAAACGGTGGCTCAAAAAGTTTTGACATCGTAGTACCAAGTCAGGATTATGTTTCAATCATGATGGCAAAAGGAATGCTCCAGCCAATCGTTCAGGAAAAATTCACAAACAGGGATAAAATCAATCCTAACCTCATCTCAAAAATTTCATACGACCCGGAAATGAACTATGCAGTTCCATATTATTTCGGTGCCGCAGGTATCTGTGTAAACAAAAAGAAGGTTACAGGCGACTACGAAAGAACATGGAATATTTTTGCTGATTCTCAGTTCAAAAACCATGCTTCTATGATGGACGATTACCGCGAAGTAATCGGTGATGCACTTACTTACAAAGGATACAGCGTTTGCACAAAGAACGACGACGAACTCAAATCTGCCGTTGACCTTATCAAAACAAGCTGGCTTCCAAACATCGTAAAATTCGATGCAGAAGGATTCGGTAAGGATTTTGCACGCGGCGACCTCTGGCTCTGTCAGGGCTATGCAGAAGTAATTTACGGTGAAGTTCCAGAAGAAGAATGGGATTCTACAATTGATTTCTTTATTCCAGAAAACGGAGGTCCTTCTTACCTAGACAGCATGTGTATTCTTAAAGATTCAAAGAATGCTGAACTTGCAACTGAATTCATTAACTTTATTCACCGTCCGGAAAACTATGCTAAATTCCTTGATTTCTTCCGCTTCCCATGCTACGTAAACCTCGAAGCAGAACAGTACATGACAACACAGCCAATGTACCCGGCTTCAATCATGGACAAATGCGAACTCAAGAACGATTTGGGCGATTATCTCGAAAACTACTACAATCTCTGGGAAAAACTGAGAATTTCAAACTAATTCTGTAAAATTCCTAGACAACTTTGATTTACCGGGAGATTTTTTATGATTAAGGCTGTTATTTTTGATATGGACGGCGTTATCCTAGATTCTGAAACAATTTGTGCAAGAACCTGGAAGGAAGCCGGAAAAGAATACAAAATTGCTGAAGAAAAAAGCATTGAACTTCAGACAGCCTGCCTTGGAACCAACAAAAACGACACCTGCCTGATTATAAAAAATATTCTCGGTAATGATTTTCCTTCCGAAAAATTTCTGGAAAGAACTTCGCAACTTTTCCACGATATTGAATTTTCGGAAGGAATTCCACTCATGCCGTATGCACGCGAAACACTTGAGAAATTGCACGGCCGGTATAGAATTGCACTCGCCTCTTCCACACGCGGAGAAACCGTAAAACGACAGCTAAAAGCCGTAAATGTTATAGATTTTTTTGAAACGCTTACAACAGGAGACATGGTAAATCACAGTAAGCCAGATCCTGAAATTTACAGGATTGCATGCGCCTCGCTCGGACTAAAACCTGAAGAATGTATTGCAGTAGAAGACAGTCCCAACGGCATAAAAAGCGCATACGCCGCGGGACTAAAAACGGTAATGATACCCGATAAAATTCAACCGGATACCACAACCGCATCTTTATGCTGGAAAATCTGTCAGTCGCTTAAAGAATTTGAAAGAACTTTATAAACTTCGTCGTATGATTTTTTAGGTCTTATTGCCATATCGTACAATCCGCAGTAAGGACCATTCATCTTATAGCTGTAGCTTGTTTTTGGCATAAGGAAATCATCTGTTAATCCCCAGATTGAAACAGCAGTTAAAGGATTTTTTCCATCCTGATAAAGCGAACACAAAGCCTTAAAAAGCCTTCCGTAGAACTGAGCATGACGCAGCATTACAGCTTCACTGTTATCATAATTTCTTACAGCCATTTCCGTAATCTGAACTTCAACGCCAAGTTTTGCATAAGTAAGGATTGCATCTTTGATTGAATAAATATCGCCTTCGTTCATACATCCATTCTGAGAACCATAACCGCCGATATATCCCTGCATACCAACACCGTCGCACAATTTTTCTTCTGCGTTTATGCTTTTTACAAGTTCACAGATTGCAGTTCTTTTCTGAACAAAGAACGTATTATAATCATTATAATAAAGCTTGATGGAAGGATTTACAGCATTTACAGCTTCTTTTGCGCATTTAAAAGAAAATTCTACATAATCAGGACCAATTACATCATAAAAAAGATTTCTATTGCCTGAACGGTTATATCTTACATGTCTTGCGTCTTTACTGTCATAATCAGCAGGAGAATCTCCGACAGCCTCGTTTACAACATCCCAGCAGTAAATAACACCAGGGAATTTATTTTCAAAATGTGAAACAACATCATTGATATAATATGCAAGTCTTTCTTTCATCACGTCGGAATTTACAAAAGCACCTTTTGCAGTATAACCTTCGCGGAAAAACCAGTCAGGCATATAAGCATCCCAAACAAGCACGTGACCGCGTACACCAATGTTATTTTCCTGTGCAAACTCCATCATGTAATCAGCACGTTCAAAGCGGTTTACAGGCATACCGTTGGAACTTGCCATTGAAGCAGCCTGATTCAAAAGACTATAGGCTTTAAATTCATTAGTTCCAGTAACGCTGTTAAAATCTTTTTTGAGCATATCCAGATATTTTGGATTGTCAAAACTGTTGATTGAATAGGCAGCGCCCATCTTAAATCCGTAGTTAGCCGCAAGTTCATAAAGACCTTTTTCGTACACAGGCTGATTCTGTTCAGTTTTTTTTGAAGATGATTTTTCAGAACCATTAGATGCACAAGATGATGCAGACAAAATTACACATGCAGAAAGCAAAATACCCGCTGCAACCTTTAAATTAAATGATTTTTTCATATTCCATACCTTATAAAATTAATTTTAATATGATTATAAAGTAAGGAATACGTAAATAAAATAGGAAAAAAACACCAATCAGCTAGAAGATTATTCAGCGGCATACCGAAAATTTGCCGTCCATCTTTGCAATTTCTGCAACATCAATAAAAGAAGCGGCAACCGTAGCAATTGCAAACCTTTCTGTCTGCGAACTGCGTGGAAAAGCACAGCTTCCAGGATTCACAACCTTTATCCCGTTAATTACAGTATCGACTGAAACGTGAGTATGTCCGAACAAAGCACAATCACAACCGTTTTTAACTGCAGCCTGAACAAGACATTCAAAACCGATATTTACAGAAAAAAGATGTCCGTGCGTTACAAAAAAAGAATGCCCGCAAACCTTAAACACAAGAGTATCAGGAGGATTCAATGCCGTAAGTTTTACCCCCTCATGCGGCGTTTTTTCAAAAAAACTTTTTTTCTGAAAATGCATTTCAAACGGATAAATTGCCATATCAGTATTACCGCGAACAAAAAAAATAACAGGCGGTATGATTTTTTGAAATTCAATATCAGCAGAAGCTTCTTTTACAACTGCAGCCGTATCCGCAACAGTATCGCCACAAAACACAAGGGCATCACATTCAGAAGCATAATCTGTTAAAATAGTCTTAAGCTTTAAATACGAACCGTGAGAATCGGACACAATCAATATACGGGCAGATTCCATATTTTCAAGCGCAAGCAAACTTTCCCTACTGCCAATAATCCCCTTTTCTATCATTTCAAGAGAATTCATCTGCTACTCCAATACAAAGTGATTAATTGAAGGGATTCCACTTTCCGGATCTGAATAACGCTGTACTTTTTTTCCTTTTAATATCTGTTCAACAAGAGGCTGCAAAGTTGAATTCTTTTCAAAAGCCGATTCAACCCCATCATCATCACTTATAAAATAATATATAAGATTTTCAAGAATTTCAGGCACACTTTCTATATACTGACCGTCGCTATCAACAAATTCCTCTGTATCATCAAGAATAGAAGCATGTCCCTTATCAATTACAAAATTACATGTTGATTCCAGTCCGAGAACATCATCCTGCGCATATAAAGAAACAACTGGATAAGGCACACCATTTTCTCCCCATAAATCCTGAAGTCTTGCCAATCCATGATGAGTATTTTCCGGTGCACCAAGAAGAATTACACCCGCCCATTCAAAAGAAGAATCACTCAAAATAGTAAAAATATCAGTTGCAACTGTTCTTCCATTATGCTTGAAATTTTCAGGATAAATCATCGGGTAAATAAGACCGCCGTCTGAATCAAGGCCGAAACGTTTCTGTAAAAAAGCCTTAAGATTATCAGTAACAGGATATTCATTAAAATTGTAGCCAAAAACAACGAGAATTCTTTTATTTGTTACATGCCAAACTTGAGTATAATCAAGATGTCCGTAATCATCACCGTTATAATCAGATATTTCAATATCAAGGACATCCTCAGTATTCTGAATTTCTGGTTCTTTATTACATGAAAAGGAAACAAATATTGAAAAAAATATTATCGATAAAAAAATTGTATTTGAAAATTTCATATCCCACACCTATTGCATTATACACTATTTGATTTTTCTTGAAAAGAACGCCACTTTTCTTTATTATATCAACATGAATATTATGCAACCCATTCTGGAACTTATCGGAAGCCTTGCTTTTCTCCTTTACGGCATGAAACTTATGTCTGACGGTGTTCAGAAAAGTGCCGGCGAAAAACTGCAGCGGGCTTTGAGCGTAATGACGGGCAACAGATTCTATGCACTGATTACCGGTATGGTCGTTACCATGGTTATACAGTCATCGGGAGCTACAACCGTTATGGTCGTTACTTTTGTAAACGCAGGATTGATGTCGCTCACGCAGTCTGTAGGTGTTGTTTTTGGTGCAAATATCGGTACGACAATAACAGCATGGATTGTTTCAATTTTTGGTTTTAATTTTAAAATTTCAGCATTTGCCATTCCTGTTTTCGGAATCGGTTATTTTCTTTCAATACTGCGAAAAGGACGATATAAAAACTGGGCAGAAGCCATCATGGGATTCGGAATGCTTTTCCTTGGTTTGAGCGGACTTTCCGATGTATTTACACCTGAACAGCTTGGCTGGCTTTTTAATATAAAGTCAGCAGGGGTTGGGGCAATTCTTATAAGCTTTGCAATCGGTGTTTTTATTACCGCGCTCTTGCACTCTTCTTCCGCATTCAGTGCAATCGTAATTACAATGGCTTACAACGGACTTGTTTCGTGGGAACTTGCGGCTGCCATGACTCTTGGAAGTAACATCGGTTCTACAATTGATGCTGTTCTTGCTTCCTTAGGAACAAATGCAGATGCACGTCGCTCCGCTTTGATACATGTAATGTTCAACGTATTCGGTACAATTCTTGCACTCTGCTTCTTCTATCCTTTCCTGAACCTTGTAATGCTCGTAACTCCGGGCGGTCATAATTCAAATATTGCAATCCGCATTTCAATGCTTCATACAGTTTTCAAGACACTTTCAACGATTGTTCTGCTTCCTTTACAGAATCCGCTTGTTTCACTTTCAAAAAAGATTATCAAAGACGATCCAGCTAAAACATCCAACGTTTACAAACTTGAATTTACAGGGCTTGTTTCAAAAGACAGCGTAACATCACACATCATGCAGGCAGAAAAAGCAATTGCCGATATGACTGATGTCGTAACAGATATGTTTGATAAAATACAGATTGGCGTTACGAAAAGGAATTCTGAATTTATCGAAAAATATGGAGAAGCGAGCGAACTTGCAGAAGATTATGCAGACCAGATGCATGAGCAGATTACTCACTATCTTATAAAATGCGAATCCCTAC
>CAMOWQ010000091.1 GCA_946628495.1 uncultured Treponema sp.
CAACACCATCATCCTTTTCGCTTTCAATTACAGTTTCATCATAAAGGCTTACAAGATGAACTTCGCAGCCATATTCAGAAGCAAGAAGAGTTGCCGTATCAGAATCAATTGACTGAGTAATAGTAACCATCATACCCATTCCCATGAGTTTTCCGATTACTTCGCTTGCCTTAAGGTTCATTTTGCGTGCAAGGTCAGAAACTGAAATAGTTTCCATAATATCAATTGACTTTGGAACTACACTTGCAGGCGTTTCAGTCTTTTTCTTCTGCTCAAAGAACTTGTCATCATACTGTTCTTCGTCTTTTCTATTATAAATCTGCTTTTTACCTTTAAAAGCAGCCTTTTTACCCTGTGACCTGCTCTGATCAATTGGAAGAGGAGCCGGAGCTACACCGCCCATGCCGTTTCTTGGACCACGGAATCCATTGTTACCAGAACCGAATCTTGGATTTCCCGAACCATTTCCCTGACGGTTTTGTCCGTTCTGTCCCTGACGATTCTGGAAATTACCGTTCTGTCCGTAACCACCGCCGTTACGTCCGTTAAATCTATCATTTCTTCCATCACGTTCACGGTTCTGATACCCCTGACGAGCCTGTGTTCCAGTAAAAGTTGAATTATTTCCGTTACCGTCACGACCAAAAGAACGGCCGTTCTGACCATTTCTATTGTAACCGTTTTTACCGCCGTTTCTTCCTTTATCAGAAAGATTTCCAGCCTTTACATTAGGACGTGAAGGATTTAATTCAAAAGTCATATGCTTTCGCGGTTCAGACTGATGAGAATTATTCTGTCCTCCAGCATTCGGAGCAGACGGCTTTTTTGTACTGTTTGCAACATTCGAAGCATTAATATTAGACTGAGGATTTACACTGTTTACAGCAGCTTTTCCCTGATTCTTTGTATTATCAGTGTTTTCTGCCTTTACAGTTTTATTTTCTACAACAGCATCATTTTTTTCTGATGCATTATTGGATGCAGCTGCTTTTTCGTTTCCTGAATTATCAGCGCGTTTTACGATAACCTTATTTTTCTGATTATCAGACTTTGACTTTACCGCACCAACCTGAGGATTCTTCTTTTTAATTATTACTACACGTTTTTTTTCTGAAGAACCGTTTGGTTGCCCAGCATTCGAAGCCGCTGCATTGGACGAAGAGTCCTGCTGTTTCTTATGAACAACAAACTCCGGTTTTTTTTCTGTTTCTTCTGCCATAAATTTTCCTATTCCTCTTCCTCTGTTGTGAATTCAAGCTCGGTACCACAACCAGGACAATGAGTCATATCCAATGTGATTTTAGCACCGCACTCAGGGCAGAAATATTCCTCTTCTTCATCAGCTTCTTCTGCCTCGCCTTCTTCAGAATTGTCTTCGACAATTTCAACTGTCTCATGAATCAAAGCATTTACGCTATCAAGGTCTTCGCTAGAAACACCTTCGATATTAATTGTTTTATTTTCATAAGATTCAATAAAATCCTCAATTTTTTCTATGCCGTTTTCTTTAAGAAGTTTAGCGACATTTTCATTGATTCCAGGAATATCAGAAAGAAGAAGTTCTTCTTCGTTCTCTGATTCAGCCTGATTTTCTGTTTCATTTTCAACAACTTCGTCACTGAAAAGATTTCTTGCTGACTGAACTGTAGAAATTTCTGAGAAATCAATTTCAGCAGCCATTTCAACAGTCTTAACATCAATATTCCAGTCACAAAGTCTGTTTGCAAGCCTTACATTCTGTCCCTGACGACCGATTGCAAGAGAAAGCTGCGATTCTTCAACAATTGCAAGTGCTTCTCTCTTTTCTGCATTCATAATGATTACTCTTTCTACCTGTGCAGGAGAAAGTGCATTTTTTATAAATACAACAGGATCAGAATCCCACTTAAGAACATCAACACGTTCATTTAAAAGTTCGCGAATAACATTCTGAATACGAACACCACGCAATCCAACACATGCTCCAACAGGATCAACTTCTTCACGTGAAGTTGAAACTGCAATCTTTGTTCTGTAACCTGCATCACGAACGATTTTCTGAATTTCTACTGTACCGTCAGCAATTTCAGGAACTTCTTTTTCAAGAATCTGGCTTACAAGTTTTGGATCACTTCGTGAAAGAACAATCTGAAGTCCAGAAGAAGTTCTCTTTATATCAACAATAAGAGCCTTAATTCTGTCATTTTTCTCATAAGTTTCAATCTTTGACTGATATTTTACAGGAAGAACACCTTCGATTTTTCCTGCATTTCCCAAATCAACATAAATGTTTCCATTGCGTTCACGCTGATAGTAACCGATGATGATTTCACCAATCTTATCTTTATATTCATTGTAAAGTGAATCGCGGTAAGTTTCGCTCAATCCCTGATGAGCAGTCTGTTTTCCGGTAGAAACGGCAGATCGGTCAAAATTTTTAGGGTCTTCAAGAATATCAATTTCATCACCCTCTTCTATATCAGGAACAAGAAGACGAGCTTCTTCAAGTTCAATTTCGAGAACAGGGCTATAAACACCGTCAACAACAGTCTTTCTTGAATAAATAGCCACATCTGACATATCATCTTCGAATTTTACAATGGCATTTTCATCAGTACCATAAGTTCGTTTATATGCTGCCTTAAGGGCTTTTTCAATTGTCTGCCTTACAGATTCCTCTGAAAATCCCTTTTCTTCTATAAGTTCACGGATTGCATTTCTCATTGAATCCTTTTGTTTTTCAGCCTCACTCTTTGCTGTTTTTTTTGTTGTCTTCTTTGCCATTTTAAGACTCCCTATTTAGTAGAAATTAATTTTGCTTTTGCTATATTTTCATAAGAAACTGATTTTTCTCCGTTACCTTCTCCGTCGGAAGAATCCGTTTCCAAAATCACTGCTTTATCATCTGCACTGACAATCTTTCCAGAAACCCAATCTGTAACTGTTTTATCCCAAACCCTGACATAACGGCCTGTAAAAACAGTAAATTCTGCTGCATTTTTAATATTGTGTTCTATTCCAGGACTTGTAAGTTCCATTGTTGTTTCTTCCGTTCCAAGCAAAGCTTCAAGACGAGGAAGAAGAATTCTGTGAACTTTTGCACAATCATTAACTCCGATATTAACAGATGGATCTGCAGAAGCTATTACTGCTGAAATTTTTGTGATTGTTTTTGCAGGAATAATTTTCAAATCTACAAGAACGAATCCAAGACCTTGAACCAATGGAGCACATTCATTGTAAAATTTCAAATCGCCTAAAGGTAAAAAATCCATAAATACTATGTCACCTCAAATTTTTTCAAAAAAAAAGACCCGAGAAACTCGAGTCCATTCAAATAATAATATTAAAATGTACATTTATACTATATAATTTTGTAGAATACTTGTCAACACTTTTATTGCGTTTTGTAAAAAAGTGTACTTTCATCCTTAAAACAAAGTTCCCTGAGTTCCGCCCTCCTTTGAATCAGAGGCATGGGAAAGTCCAAGATGCGCATAAGCTTTTTCCGTAACCATGCGTCCGCGTGGAGTTCTCTGTAAAAGTCCGCACTGAATAAGATACGGTTCGTAATAATCTTCCAGAGTGTCCATGCTTTCTCCAATTGAAATTGCAAGCGTTTCAGCACCGACTGGTCCGCCACCAAAATTTTCAATTATCGAACGGAGAATTTCGCGGTCATATTTTTCAAGACCAATTTCATCTATTTCAAGCCGTCTTAATCCTTCCTGAACAATTTTTGCAGTTATAACAGAACTTCCTTCAACCTGTGCAAAATCACGCATTCGACGGAGAACCCGGTTTGCAACACGAGGTGTACCACGGCAACATTGTGCAAGGAGCATAGATGCTTCTTCTTCAATTCCAACATCAAGAATTGAAGCTGACCGTTTTATAATAGAAGCAAGCTCATTCTGGGTATAAAATTCAAAACGCGGAATAAAACCGAATCGTGAACGCAAAGGAGAACTTACACTTCCGGCTTTTGTTGTTGCACCGACAAGCGTAAACGGCGGAATAGGAATGCGGACTGTTCTTGCGGCTGCCCCTTGCCCGATTATCCAGTCAAGTTCAAAATCTTCCATTGCAATATAAAGCATTTCTTCAATTGCTGGTTTCAGGCGGTGAATTTCATCAATAAAAAAAACAGTCCGTTCTGTAATGGTAGAAAGGATTCCCGCAAGATCTTTAGGCTTTTCAAGAGCAGGTGCGGAAGTTACCTTAAAATCAACGCCCAGTTCATGAGCGGTAATCTGTGCAAGAGTCGTTTTTCCAAGTCCAGGCGGACCAATCAAAAGAAGATGGTCTAGAGGTTCTTTTCTAAGTTTTGCCGCTTCTATAAATGTCGAAAGATTTTTCTTTACGCTTTCCTGTCCAAGAAAATCCTTGAGCATTGTCGGACGAAGCTTATTGTCCTGTTCATCATAGGAATCTTTTAAATCTGCACGTACGATAGCCGAAAAATCCTGTGAAAAATCATCTTCATTCATAAAATTCATTATATCATATTCTTAAAAATAATACACGAGCTCAACGCAGGCATTACACAAAAAAAAAGACATCTGTCATAATGCACTTGCTTTTAACCGTTCAAAAACTGCCTGAATCTGCGGTGAATATTCATTTTTTGCAGAATAAACATAAACTGATTTTTCAACTTTTAGTTCCAGGCCGGCATTTTTCCGTGCTTCTATAAGAACAAGGTTTGCATTTTTTTCATCATCAGGAAAAACAAGCTGAATTCTTTTTGGCTGAAGCTTATATTTCATCAACGCAAGCATAATTTCGTGCAAACGAGACGGCCTGTGAATCATAAAAAAACGCCCGTGAGTTGCAAGAAGATAATCAGCGGCTTTTATAACATCATCAAGATTACACATAACTTCATGACGTGCAATTGCTTTTGCAGAATCAGGATTCGTTTTTCCCTGCTCAAGATACATATACGGAGGATTCGAGCATACTACATTAAACGAATGTTTATTAAAAAGCTCCGCGACATTTTTCATATCACCATTAAGGATTGAAATGCGGTTTTCAAGCCCGTTAGCCATTACACCTTTTTCGGCAAGCTGCGCAGATGCCTTTTGAATTTCAAGTCCTGCGATTTTCTGAGCCTTTGTAAGTGTCGAAAGAAGAAGCGGAATTATACCGTTACCGCATCCTAAATCAATTAAACTGTCTTTATTATGAATAAAAGGAGCTGCAAAATCTGCAAGAAGGACTGCATCTATACCATACATAAAGCAGTCCGTATCCTGAAAAATCTGCAGCCCATTTAAAAGCGTATCAGTCTGAATCAAAATCAAGCCTTCCAAAGACCGTGAAGATTGCAATATTCATAAACAGCAATAACTGATTCGCCTTCGGCAAGCACAAATTCTGCCTTTGGTTCTGCACCAGGCTTAAGATATTTTATCTGATAGCCGTTTGTTGTTTCGAGGCAAATCCAGTTTATAAAATGATTTTCAAGCATTGGATGCTCTACAGAACCGACTGTAACAGAAACTTTTCCATCTGATGTTTCATATACAGGAACATGTTTTTCAACGGCAGCATCGGTAACACCGGCTTTAAGTTCAGTCATAGATTCTCCGCAGCATACAGTCGGAACTCCGGTATCATTCAAAATAACAATAATTTTTCCACACACATTACAACGATAAAATTTCATACGCAACTCCTTGCAAAAATATTCTCTAAATAAATAGTAAGATTAAAAAACAGTAAAAGCAAGAAAAAATAAATAACAAAATTTTATAGGAATTGACTGTAAAAGACAAAAAACACTTGCGATTTACTTCAAAGTAGGTTAATCTTTATATCTATGAAAGTACTGGGTCTCAGAAATCTACAGCGAGAAGAAGGTCAGATTTTTTATCTTAGGAAATACACCTGTGAAGCAATCATCGAATTGCCTACAGAAACACAATATGCTCCTCTTTTCTTTACAATAGAAACAAGTCCTATTGGTAAAAAGATTATAGAACTATCTTTCCAAAAACCAGTTAACTATCCTCTTGTGCCGCTAAAAAAAGCAATTCTTGAATGCATACTTGCAGAAGAAATAGAAGGAAAACTACCTTGCTGACCTTCCATACAAAATCTGCAGACGAGACTATAGAGCTTGGAAGGAAAATCGGTGCGCTGCTAAAAAAAGGTGATGTAATTGCCATGCAGGGCACACTCGCAGCAGGAAAAACAACTATCACCAAAGGAATTGCCCAGGCTCTTCAAATTGACGATACAATCACAAGTCCTACATTCTGTCTCATAAGTGAATATCACGGAAAAATGCCGCTTTATCATATGGACGTTTACAGGCTTGAAGGTGCTGATGATTTTATAAATCTTGGTACCGACGATATGATTTACGGAGACGGAATCTGCATTATTGAGTGGAGCGAAAAAATCATGGATGAACTTCCGTCAAAAACAATCACCCTTAAAATAACACCACAGGATGACGGTTCGAGACTTATTGAAATTGACAACTGGCAGAACGGTGAAATAACTTATAAAAATTAAAAAAGATTTTCTTGGAGATAAAAATGAAAGCACTTGCATTGGATTGTGCTGTAAGCCGCATTGTTGTAGCCGCTAAAAATGATGATAAAATCTGTTCCGTAATTTATGACATCGGAATGAAACAGTCTGAAACTATCGTTCCAGCAATAGATTATGTTCTTTCAAAAACGGAACTTAATAAAAACGAACTTGATTATATGGCAATTACTTCAGGTCCTGGAAGTTTTACAGGCCTCAGACTTGGTATTTCTGCATTAAAGGCAATTGAACTTGCATTCGGAACGCCTGTTTACGGACTGTCTTCATTAAATGTTTACGGCTTTTCGTTTCAAGGACTCGGAATGCCTGTTTTAAGTGCAATAGACGCACGAAAAGAAAGAATTTATGCTTCAATTACAGAAAACGGAAATACAGTTATGGAAGATGCAGATTACCCTTCCGCTGAAGTTGCAGCAAAAATCAACGGACTTGAATACAAAAAAATAATTCTTGCAGGACCTGACAATGCAGTTGTTACGGAACTTTTGAAAAAGAACGGTATAAAATGTGAAATTGTATCAACTGTTTTCCAGCCGAATACTACAGAAGCAATGTTTGCAATTGCAGAAAGCATGAAAGAAAAAGGCATTCAGCCAATGCAGGATTATGACGGACCTGTTTACCTTAGGGAAAGCGAGGCAGAAATCGTTGCAAGGGCTGACGGAAGACTTAAATAAAGTTTCCGGTATCTGACCGTTGTATCTGCTATTTTTTAAGAAGCTTTGACAATTCGCTTACTGCACTTATTGTCTTTTTGTTTCCTGTTTCTTCGACAACGGCAGCCTTATTTTCATTCTGAATTGCATCAAAAACTTCCTGACGGAAAACCTTTACGTTTTTAGGAGCTTCAACACCAATTTTTACCTGGTCTCCGTGAACGTCTATAAGAGTAATGGTGATATTTTCACCAATTTTAATTTTTTCATCAATTTTTCGTGAAAGGATAAGCATTATTGCCCTCCTTTTGTACGCAGCATTTCGGCAATATTAACTTTTGTAGACCATTTGCTGTCACTCAATATTACCTGAATGCACTGACGGTTGTTTTTGTTTATTACAAGAGGTCCCTGAAAATTTGCAGTTATCGGAGAACCGTCATGAGGAACTGTTACAATCGTCATAATGATAATATCTTCCGGTTTTTTAATGCCGATTCTTAAAAGAACTTCATCATCTATATCAGTTTCATAATCAGAACAGATTAAGAACGGATCTACAATCAGAAATGCAAGGTTTTCGTTATCAACCGACTGAAGCCACAAAAAAGGTTCGTAATCACTGTCGAGCAGTGCAAATGATTTATACTGTTCAAAACCGAACAGACCTTCAGGAATTGTAAGCAAATCTTTTTCCTGAACTTCAATCACACCGCGGTCTTTTGTCTTTATTTTCATAAAATCCTCATTAATTTATTTCTTTTAACGATTTTATTTATTTTTAACGCATATAATTAAGAAGCGTAGAAGAATACATTTTTCCTGCCTGACTAAGCGTTGCCTGATTTGTATAATCAAGCATCTTAAGATCGGTGATTGCTTTTGTAAAATCAAGGTCACCTTCGCGGCTTACCTGCTGGGTTACATCAAGTGCAAGCTTTGAATTCCTCTGTGCATTTATCTGGGCACGTTCGTATTCAGCGCCCGATTTTGAAATTCTTGTAACAAGATTGCTTATTCCCATATCAAGGCTTCCCAATACCCTGCTTCCGATAGATTCTGTATCTCCAGAAAGAAGTGCATTTCTAAAAGCAATTACTGAATCAAAAAGTGAACCGCCGGAAACCCTTACTGAATCATTAAGATTGTACGGAGGGCGCTGAGATGCATCTTTTACAATTCCAAGTTCATTCATAACATTTCCCTGAACATCCTGAACCCAAAGCTGACGTGCGTCTGTCGTAGAAAGATTCAATCCGTTGCGGACAGGATCAAGGCTTGCCTTAACCGCTGCATCAGAATCGTTTATTTTAGCAATTACTGCATAAACATTATCACCCTGACTGATTTTAATCTGAACACCGTCTACAGAAATTACACCGTCAGAAACAGCCTGCCATGAAGAAGCATCTCTTCCACTGAAAAGCTGCTGGTTTTCTGCCCAGAAAGTTTTATTTCCCGCATTATCATTTACAAGATATTTATGTTCATCAATTTCAACCTGATTCACATCAATATTACCGTTATAACGTACATTCTGAATAAGCGGCACACCTGAACCTTCTACATTGCCAAGTTCTACATCAAAGGCAACTGATTTTGTATTTGTACCTGCAAAAATATAATTTCCGTCTGCGCTGATTGCATTTGCATTCTGAACAAGCTGTTTTAAAAGCTCATCAACTTCTACAGCCATATTCTTCATGTCATCGCGGGTAAAAAGTCCGTTTGCACCTGTAACTGCAAGTTCCCTTACGCGCTGCATAATCTGCAAAGAATCATCCATATAGCCTTCGCGGTAAACAAACTGATCAGAAAGAGTCTGTGCATTTTTTTCAAAGGCATTTACGCGGTTAAGATATGACTGGTAACGCACAAGATGACCTGCTGCAATCGGATCATCGCGAAGCTGCTGTATTTTCTGCTGGCTTCCAATCTGATTGTTCGCGCGGTTAAG
The DNA here is from genome assembly GCA_946628495.1 of uncultured Treponema sp. GTDB lineage: Bacteria > Spirochaetota > Spirochaetia > Treponematales > Treponemataceae > Treponema_D. Next base: position 9,160 of record CAMOWQ010000091.1, read on the forward strand.
GCGGCTTTCCTGCAATCTTAAGCTGCTTTGTGTATTCAAATTATTCATCTGACTTGAAATTCTATGCATTTTATCCTCCGTCTGTACCTATTCTGTACTTTATATGCCTTATACACCGAGTCTGTTTATTATAGTATCGAGCAGGCTGTCCCATACCGTTATGAATTTTGCAGCGGCATTGTAGCCGTGCTGGAATTTCATGATTTCGGCAAGTTCTTCATCAATATTTACACCGCTTATTGATTCACGCATATTTCTAAGATCGTCCATAATTGCATGCTGGCTTAAAAGATTCATTTCTGCCTGTTCGCCTTTAAGTCCAACATTTGTTACTGTGTCGGCAAAATAATCGTCAAAAGTCTTCATATTTCCGACCATAATGTTTGTATTTCTGATTGCTGCAATTTCAACAGCCGCACGTCCATCACCTGTGTTTGCATTGCCCGCAGCATCAAGATAACCGGCTGCAACATTCATTACATCGTTTCTGATATCAGCATTAATTTCGATATATGCAGAAGGATTATAAACAGGACTTACTGCAAACTGACTTCCCTGTGCAAGAGAATTAACTGCATCTGCCTGTGCAAAATCATAGGCATTCTGTTCGCCGGTACCTGAAAGAATTCCTGAATAACCTGCAAGAAAATATCCCGAATCTTCTACATGGCGGATTACAAAATCAGGATTATCAGAAGAAGCTGCAGTCGTTGCCTTTAAAACAAGATGATTGTTTTTGTCGAGATATGCC
>CAMOWQ010000092.1 GCA_946628495.1 uncultured Treponema sp.
ACCGGTAGCATTTTTCTTTTGGTGTATTCATGTTTATAATGCGTTTGCCCTGTGGCGTTTACTCCGTTCTATTCCCCATTCATACAAAATCCGCTATAATGCGTTTATGGAAACACGAAACATTTTTGAAAACCTTTCTTGTATCGATCACAGATACTCTTTGTCGGAAGCCGATGCATTTGCCGGCCTTTCTAAGTATATTTCAGAAGAAGCTTCTATCCGTTCCTGCGCAAAATGTGAAGCAGCTCTTGTAAAAGCTCACCTCAAACTCCGCGGAAAACTCACTGATGAAATTGCAAAAACTCTTGATGATGTTGCTGCAAACATTGACCCTCAGGAAGTTTACACAGAAGAAGAAAAAACAAAGCACAATATCCGCGCTCTTGTAAACGTAATGAAAACTAAGGTTGATTCAGAAATCGGACCTCTTATTCACCTTGGAGCAACTTCTGTAGATATTCTTGATACAGCACTCAGCTGCCGTATGCGCGACGTTACTCAAAATGTTGTTCTTCCTGAACTTAAAAAACTCGAAAATTATCTTTGCGACATTGCAGAACGTGAATGCGCTACTCCACAGGTTGGCCGTACTCACGGACAGCACGCTGTACCAATCACCTTTGGATGGAGCATTGCTGAGTTTGTAAGCCGCCTTGGTAAGTCTATTCTTCGCATTGAAGAATTGAGCAATCAGCTTGTTGGAAAATTGGCTGGTCCTGTTGGTTCTTACAATGGCCCAAGCATGATTGTAAAAGATCCTGAAGAACTGGAACGCACATATACTGAGTTCCTCGGACTTACACCTTCTGAATATTCAAACCAGCTTGTTGAACCTGAATACGTTCTCCGCCTCTTACTAGAGATGAACGTTGCATTCGGAATTATTGCAAACCTTGCTGATGACCTCCGTAACCTTCAGCGTTCAGAAATTGGTGAAGTTTTTGAATACTTTGCTGCAACTCAGGTTGGTTCATCAACAATGCCACAGAAGCGTAACCCATGGAACAGCGAACACGTTAAGTCTTTGTGGAAGGCTATGTGTCCTCGCGTAATTACTTTCTATATGGATCAGATTTCTGAACATCAGCGTGACCTTACAAACTCTGCAAGCCAGCGCTTTATTGCAGATTATGTTTCAGGCTTTACAATGGCAGTTGCACGTATGAACAGCGTTGTTAAGGGACTTCAGGCAGACAAAGAAGGCATGGCACGCAATCTTGAAAATGCCGGCGGAAAAGTAAAAGGCGGCGTTTTGGCAGAACCAGCTTACATTCTTCTTGGAGAAGCAGGCTACAACGACGGTCACGAAATCATCCGTAAAATCACTTTGGAAGCAGAACAGAGCGGAAAAACTTTCTTTGAAGTTCTTAAAACTCACGAAAAAGAATACAAAGACATTACTGCTCAGCTTGAAAAACTCGGTGTAGAAAATCCTGCACAGTTCTTTGAACATCCGTCAAATTATTGCGGCTTAGCTGCAGTTAAGTCTAAGAGACTTGCTCAGAAATACCGCGAACTTTGTAAATAAGTGAGCATTTGTACCATATGCGGTGGTTTTGATATATTCAGCCACCGCATATTTTTTTAAAGGCAATCACATTATTTTTTTAGTTCACGGTATTTTGATTTCATATTGCTATAGAATTTTTCAAATGCCTGAGTAAGATTATATGTCCCGTTAAAATAATTTGACATGTTTTGTAAAAAATATTCCTTATATGCTCCGTCATAAACAGTTCTATAAACAGGTACTGTTTCTAAGGAATTCTGAATATCTACAAGTACCTTAAATAAATCCTGCCCGCCAAGAAAATCAATCTTATAATCAGAATCTGCAATTTCATTCATAACCAGCTTGTTGTTTACAAAATCACTGTTTCCAATTGCAATTTTTTTCATTACCTCTTTATCACAGGTAAGGGCATACATTAAATCGTGAACCAGCGAAGGATCATCTGTACCTTTTGCAGCACAAATCCAGGTTCCACCATTAGCATACGATTGTGGACCTTTACAAAATGCCCAGTCTCCTGCAGCAGAATTCGAAACTCCAGAAAGTGTATAAAGCATCCATGCAGGTCCAAAATATCCAAAAACTTTTCCGTCTTTCTTCATGCTGTTTCCCCAATCAGAAGACCACATCTGTACACCCTGCGAATATCCTTTCTCTTTAAAATCCATACTCTGACCAATCCAGCTGTAAAGCATAGAATCAATAATCACATTATTTTCATAAACAAGCGGAAGTTTTCTATTGTAATCAAATGCAGAAAAACTATCCTCGTACCCGGCAAGCATATAGTAACCGGCATTTTTCAGTTTAGAAGCAGATTCTTCAAATTTCTGCCAGTTATTAAGCTGTTTTTGAATTTCAGCAGGTTCATCTGTTCCAAAAACTTTTTTTGCAATTGAACGTCTGTAGAAAAATCCTCCCGGACAAGCCTGCCAGGCAACACCACGCAATTTTCCATCCGCATCTTTCATTACATCTGTAATCGATTTATACTGATGGCTTAAATCTGCATCCGTAAGACCAATATCATTTTTGACATCCAGCATATAAGGCAGAAAATCCTGAACATACTGCGATTCTACAAGAACAACATCTATTTTGTTTTCCGGCTTTTCCGTTTCATTTTCCTTTAATTTTCTGTAAAGATTTTTCATTGATGATACGTTTGCATTCTGATATTCATAAAATTCATATTCAAAATCATCAGGAAGTGACTGCAAAAAATAATTTTCTATCATTGTTGCTGCAGATTCGTTAAAATAATATATATTTAATCTTTTTCCCTCTTTTATTTTCTGTTTTCTTGACTGTGCTCCAAGTGGCAGAAATAAAATCAGCATCAAAAGCAGAACTAAATACTTTTTCATCTTCATTTTCTCCTCGTATATCTGAAAGTCTAACATAAAATGAGATTTTTGCAATTTATTTAAAAATAGATATGTTCTATACTTATAGTATGAAAAAACTAACAATATCTGTATTATTGTTCGCAGTTCTTTGTTTTACAGGCTGCAATAAAAGTGAATCCTCAAAAAAGTTGTCTGATTCCGTTTCTGAAAAAGAAATTGAATCACAAATTTCCCAAGCCTCAAATAATCTGAATGAAAGTCAAAGCGAAAATCCCGACGAAATCATTCAAACGCAGAACGAAACTGCTGTAACCAGCGAAGACTATTTTACAATACCCGATTACAACACAGAAATGGGCAACTTTCTGAGCGAACAGCTTACTACAAAATTTACGCCGCTTGCAGAACCTTTTCATACTGACTCACACAAAGAATATCTTGAAGAGCCCATGGAATTTTCCGATTTGCCGACGCAAAATATTCTGGACGGACAGACGGCTGTTGTAGGAAGCCGAATCTGCATGGCATATCCAGAAAGCGCATTTACTTTTGACGGGACGGATTATAAAAACCGTAAGCTTGCAATCCTAAATTCTGACATAGAACAAACCGGTACACCCGTAGCTTTTGCAACTATCGTTAAAATAAAAACAATTGCAATCAATAATGCACCAGATCAAAAAGAATATACAAAACAAATGTTTAATTTTCAGGATAACTGGAACTGGTTTTACGAAGCAGAATGGGACGGCGGTTCAGGATGGATTTACGGTGCCGACTTATACGGCTTAAAAGATTCAATGTTCAAAAATCAAATTTCTGCAGAATTGTATAAAACCGGCGGCAAATTCGATAAATTCTATCCATGTTCTGGTTATAATCCGCTTAGTGATGAAGTTCAAAATTCACTAAAAGAAAACAAACTTGCAATTCAACGAACTGCACCTCTTAAAAATGTTGGAACAGATGATATGATAGATTTATACTATCAGCTGCGTCGCGACAAAAATATTCCAATTTTTATAACGACTGACCTTGCAGCTCATTCACAACATCTTGTTTTTGACCGAATATTGCAGCATATCGAAGAAGAATATTTTTTCCCGCGAATTCAAAAACTCAGCACGGCTTTTATTCAGGAACTTTCCAAACGGACAGATGTAAATGAAGATATCCGTAAAAAAGCAGTTGAATATTTTCAGATTCCGGAATTAATTTTAAGAACTGCACCCGATAAAACAGAAACAGGCATTTATTCTGAACCGATTGAATATATCGAAAAAAGCAGCGAAGAAATCAATCAGATAATTTCCGAATACAGTGAGGCAGTTGTAACAAACTATAAAAGCATTATGGCGGCGAATGCTGTCGGTATTGAAGCAATTTTCAATCAGATGGAAGATTTTACACAATACAAACCCCGCGGCCATTACACAAAAAATAAAATTCTGGAATCATATTTTCGCGCGCAAATGTGGTTTGGCAGAATCAATTTTATAATTGCCCATCCTGACTCTGAAACAGCAAGCCCGGAAGTTCTCGAAATGCTTCCTGTTGCAATGCTCATTACAGATACTGTTCAGAAAAATCCGCAGCTTTATACAACCTGGACAGAATTATTCGATCCGATTACGCTTTTAATTGGTTTTTCTGATGATTTGAGTTTTAGGGAAACTATGCCTGTATGGAAATCTCTTGAAATTTCCAACTTTACAGCCTGGGCTTCGGACAAAAATAACCTGCTCGAACTTATGCAAATATGCCATGAAAAATTGAGTATGCCAAAAATTTCTGGAACATCCGTTTTCTACACTTATTCAGAAAAAGACGAAAATTCTAAAATACCTCATAATCCGATGGGCTGGAGATTTTTAGGACAAAGATTTACATACGATTCATTTATTCACGAAAAAGTTTCTTCTCCACGACTTTACGGCCGTATGATGGTACAGGGCTTAGATATAATAAAAGCGTTAGGTTCAAAATATGCCGATACGCTGCTTGCTGATGATTACAAAAAATATCCAGATTTGAACCCGATTCTCGAAATTATTCAAAAAAATCTTTCGGAAAAAGACGAGGCGTTCTGGAAACAGAATTATTACAATCAGATTTTGTATCAGATAAAAACTCTTGCTTCTTTTGAACAGGATGCTGGTTTCTATTTTACTCAATCGCCATTGTGGAATGTAAAATCACAGCTTTCGGCACACGGAACCTGGGCAGAACTTCGCCACGACACAATTCTTTATGCAAAACAAAGTTATGCAGAAAAAGGCGGCGACGGTGATTATGAACCGACCTTCCGTACAGAACAAATTCCTGAACCAACTCATTATATTGAACCTAATGTTCCTTTCTGGGAAGCGTCCCTTGCAGCTGCAGAAGGTTTAAACATTATCTGCAGCAAATTCAGTCTTGATGATAATGATACAAAATCGGTACTTGAAAATTTAATGAACGTTTATACAAAATGCCTGGAAATCAGCAAAAAAGAAGCTGCTAACGAACCGATTACCGCAGACGAAAACCGATGGATTCCGACACTCATATCAACATTCGGACATTCAGTTATGGTTCACAACCGCGGAGACTGGATTACAGACCGCGACCTATTAAAAATGGCATGCATCGCCGACGTGTTCACGAATATAGAAGATGGTGTTTGTCTTGAAGTTGGAATTGCAAATCCACACAAATTATATGTTCCGCTAAACGACGGGCATGGTGGAAAACGAATCGCAATCGGCTACGTATTCAGTTACTGCGAATTTCCACAACCTGCTAACAACCGTTTAAATGATGATGAATGGAAAGAAATTGTCTATAAAGGTGACTCAAGCGAGGTTTACAACCGTATGCCTGTCTGGGAAAAAGAATGCCTGTTAGAAAAATAATGAAATGTAAAGGCATATTCCACCGCACGGGCATTCTGACACCCGCCGACTGTAATTTGCATTGCAAAGGCATTTTTCCCGCCGCCGTTTTGCTTACGCTTTGCATTTTGTGTAGTTGCAGCGGCAGGCAAAACATAAAGACGGAAAATAAACATGTAAATCATGCCACACCACCCCTGTCACCAGCAGCCGGTCAATCATCTTCCAGCAAAAATTATCCGTGCTGGGACATTTTGGGCGAACAGATTCCCAACAACACCTTTCCACAACAAACCGAAGAACTTCCGCCAGAAAATGCCTTTGTATGGGGCGGTACTGTAAGCCATCATCTGCTTGTCGGAAACGAAATAGAACGCTGGTTTTACAAAATTGCACAGCGACGTAAAAAAATAGACACATTTTTTATAATATGCCCTTCTCATTTCGGGCTTTCGGTACAAAAATGGTCGCTTGATAATTGCACCTGGCAGACTAAATATGGAACCGTTTTTACAAATGAAAAAATTGAACGACAGATTTCAGAATGCCTTGGCGTTCCGTATGATCCGCAGGTTTTTCAAAATGAACACGGAGTTTCAACACTCATTCCTTTCATCAAAAAATATTATCCAAATGCTAAAATCTGTACGATTGCAGTACAGGGAGAACCGCCTTTAAATCAGGCTGATGCACAAAAACTTTCTCAGGCAATTTCGCCTTATTTTACAAAGCATAAACGCAAAAACAATTTTCTTTTAATTTCAACAGATTTTTCCCATCATGGAAACCTAGAACGCACAGAACAAACCGATAAAATCACTCGAGAATTTTTTAAAAATCCAAATCAATCCTCATGGATAACCTGCGGCTGCGACAACCGTCCGGGAATGTATGTACTTGCAAAACAATGTTCACCAAAAACTAAAGCATGCATTTTATATCACACAAATTCCTATGAACTTTCTGGTCATGGCGAAAACGACATTACAAGTTATTTTTTCACTCTGTTTTATAAGTAGAAAAAATTTCCCAAATATAACAATTTATGATATAATTTTTTGTTATAAGCTTTCCAATAATAAGCTGATTTTACAAAAAACGAGGTTTACTTATGGCAGAAAAACGATTCAGAATGAATATTGCAATCAAATTACTTATCATGTTTTTGACAGTTTTTATAATTGCAGATATTACATTAGGAACAGTTGCTTACAGACTTGCTTCAAAAGGAATGAAACAAAGCGTAAACAATTATCTTGATTCTGTAGCAACAGATTTAGCAAATCAGATTGATGGAATTAACCAGAAACAGTTTACGGCACTTCATTTTGTTGCTGAAGTTGCTGCATTAAAAGATGAAAATGCTACTCTGGAAGAAAAAGTTGCTCAATTAAAAGGTGCAGCTGATGCTTTAGGCGGATATTATGCAAACCTTGCCTTTTACGACCGTGAAGGAAATGCCTATATGTCAGACGGAAGGTTTATGAACTTTAAGGATCGTCCGTATCTTAAGGCTGCACTTTCAGGAAAAGATTTTATTTCTGATCCAATGTACGTTGAGTTAACCCAGTCTGTACTTCAGAATTATGCGGTTCCTGTTTATAACAACGACCGAACAAAAGTTGTAGGTGCGCTTGTATTGGTTATCAGTGGAAACACAATCAACGATAGAATTGCAAAAATTGACTTAGGAAACGGTATGCATCCTTCTGTAATCAACTGGAAAACTCAGGCAACAATTGCAAATTTAAATGAAGGAACTGATGAAAATGCAAACGGATCCGCAAATCTTGATGAGGACACGGATTTAGCACGAATACTTACTCATGTTTTTGACGGAAAAGAAGGTGTCGAAGAATTTGTAGATCCAAACATAAATCAGCATTTGATTGCATCTTATAAACGAGTACCTAATACCGACTGGACAGTTTTTGCAGTTTCTCCTTATGACATGCATTTTAAGGTTCTTTCGGCAATGCAGGATTCAATGCTTTTTACAATGTTCGGAATTCTTGTTCTTGCAACAATAATAATTATTATTCTTTTAAGAATTCTTGTAAAACCTCTTAGAACTGTAAAAGCTTCTATTGAAACAATTGCAAGTGGACAGGCAGATCTTACACAGCGTATTGCAGACGCTCCAGATGATGAAATTGGTGATGTAGTAAAAGGATTTAACAGTTTCGTTCAGAAACTTCAGGATATTGTAAGAAATCTTCAGAATTCAAAGGCAAGTCTTACTTCCACCGACGAAGATTTACAGGCAAGTACACAAGATGCATCTGCGTCTATTACGCAAATCATTTCTAATATCGAAAGCGTTAACAATCAGATTAAGGCACAGGCAGGCTCAGTTCAAGAAACGGCCGGAGCTGTAAACGAAATCAGTTCAAATATCGAATCGCTCGAAAAAATGATTGGTGCACAGTCCGACAGTGTTACACAGGCATCGGCGGCTGTAGAAGAGATGATTGGAAACATCAATTCGGTAAATTCTTCTGTTGGAAAAATGATTTCTTCATTTACAACATTGCAGCGCAATTCTGAAATTGGTATCGATACACAGAACAATGCAAACGAAAAAATCATGCGTATCGAAGAACAGTCAAAAATGCTTCAGGATGCAAACATTGCAATTGCAAATATTGCAGAACAGACAAATCTTCTTGCCATGAATGCCGCAATCGAAGCTGCACACGCTGGCGAAGCCGGAAAAGGTTTTGCCGTTGTTGCCGACGAAATCCGTAAACTTTCAGAAACTTCTACAAATCAGTCTAAAACAATCGGAACCGAATTGCAGAACATTCAGGAAACAATTCAGGAAGTTGTTCGTGCATCTAATGATACAAATACTGCATTCTCATCAATTTCGCAGAATATCAAAGATACAAATCAGATTATCGAACAGATAAAAGCTGCAATGGAAGAACAGCAGATTGGTTCACGTCAAATTATCGATTCTCTCCAGTCTATGAACAATTCTACAACCGAAGTTAAGACTGCTTCTGCCGAAATGACAGAAGGAAACAAACAAATTCTTATGGAAATGCATAGACTTCAGGAAGCAACTGCAACAATTCAGGATAGTATTCAGGAAATGCACATAGGCGCAAAAAAAATTAACGAAACAGGTGCTGCACTTTCTGTTATTTCCGGACAGGTTGGAGAAAACATTAAACAGATTGGTGCAGAAATTGATTTGTTCAAAGTTTGATAAGACTTCTTTTCTGATGATTCAATCGGAACGTTAAAAACGAAAGGCTGCCTGATAATTTTCAGACAGCCTTTTTTATTCAGCAAAACTTCACCAATTATTCTTCTGCATCGTAAACGTTTATATGCAAATCTTTCAACTGCTGTTCGTCTACAGGACTTGGGCATTCATACGGCCGGTAAAGGCACGCTTCGCTCAAGGCCTTGACACGTCCGTTTGACGGGTATCTGATTGCATCATATACCCGTCATCCATAGGCTCGCTGCAAGCAATGTCGCTTACTCTTTTTCTACACACTTAATATGCAATTCGTCAAGCTGCGCACCAACTATTCTTCTTTTTCTGTTACTACAATATGCAAATCCTTAAGCTGCTGTTCGTCTACAGGACTTGGACATTCATCCATAGGACTAGCGGCCAAGTTATTCTTAGGGAATGCAATTACTTCGTGAATTGATTCTTCGTGGCACATAAGCATTACCAAACGGTCCAATCCTGGGGCAATTCCTCCGTGTGGCGGGGCACCAAATTTGAATGCCTGTACTAAGAAGCCGAATGCTTTTTCTGCACGTTCGCGGCTGTAACCAACAATTTCGAAAATGCGTTCCTGTAATGCAGGGTCATTAATACGCATAGATCCCGATGCGAGTTCATAACCGTTCAAAACGAGGTCATACAAATCACCCTTTACTGCGCCTGGGTCAGATTCAAGTGTATCCCAATACTGTTTCTGTGGAAGTGTAAACATGTGGTGTTCTGTTTCCCAGTGATTTTCTTCTTCGTTCCATGCAAAATATGGGAAGTCGATAATCCATGCAAAGTGGA
>CAMOWQ010000093.1 GCA_946628495.1 uncultured Treponema sp.
GACCGGTAGCATTTTTCTTTTGGTGTATTCATGTTTATAATGCGTTTGCCCTGAACTCCTTACCTCCTGCCATTGGCACTAAACACATTTTTATATAGAATGTCGCGGTATGAATTCTTCTATCCTACAAATTACAGAACGTATTTCGCGATTGCCTGCTACTACAAAGCCGTTTTCATGTGACATCATCTTTATAAAAGCGAAAGACGAACAGGGTGATTTTACCTGGATTTATGATGTCGGTGTAGGTACGGGAGCTGCAAATGCAATCAATCAGATTCAGGGACGAAAAAAGATTGTAATTTCGCATTTTCATCCCGACCATATTCTGAACCTGCCATTTGTAAAATACGATGAATTATTCGTTACAAAATATACAAAAAAATATACCCGTGTCGGTACAATTATTACCGAACCTATTGATTCAGACGGCGTGAAAATTTTACCGATGCCTTCAAGTCATGCAAAAGGCTGTCTTGCAATAATATGTGACGGCTACGCTTTTTTAGGCGACGGTGCATTCTGCAAATACAAGGGCATTCATCATGTTTACAATCCGCAGATTCTTTACGAAATGATTCAGTTCCTCGAAAAAGCAGACTGCCATCATTTTTGTCTTGACCACGAGCAGAATTTTATTCAGGAAAGGGAACCCGTAATCAATCTTTACAAAGAAATATATAAACGCAGAAACATTAAAACTACAAACGGACAGCCGGACTGTGATTCAAATAAAAATTCTTCCGAAGACAACTGGATAAATGTCGATGATTATTTTCAAAACTAATAATTCAATGCGAGATTGTAATAAATACAATTTCTAACTATAATACGTTTTACTATTTTTCAATTTATTTTATTAATATAGAGGTATTTATGGCTGAAGTTAGAGTTAGATACGCTCCGTCTCCAACAGGAATGCAGCACATCGGTGGTGTTCGCACTGCACTTTTTAATTATCTTTTTGCAAAAAGCCAGGGAGGCAAATTCATTCTTCGTCTGGAAGATACAGACCGCACCCGTTATGACGAAAAATATGTTCAGAATCTTTATGATACAATGGCATGGCTTGGAATCGATTGGGATGAAGGCGGTTCAAAGGGCGGTGAATATGGTCCTTATGTTCAGAGTGAACGTTTTGAACTTTATAAAAAATATGCTTATGAACTCGTAGAAAAGGGAGAGGCTTACTATTGTTTCTGTGATGCAGAACGCCTTGACCGCATCAGAAAGATTCAGACAGAAAACAAGATGGCTCCTGGTTATGATAGAAACTGCCGTCACTTGACTGCCGAAGAAGTAAAGGCAAACTTAGATGCTGGTAAGCCTTATGTTATTCGTCTTAAGGTTCCTATGGAAGGCGAAACAAAGTTTAGCGACCATCTTCTTGGCGACATTGTTTGGAAGAATGAAGATATTTCTCCAGACCCTGTTTTACTTAAGTCTGATGGTTTCCCAACCTATCACCTTGCAAACATTGTTGATGACCACTTTATGAAAATCAGCCACGTAATGCGCGCTCAGGAATGGATTCCTTCTACACCACTCCACGTTCAGATGTACCGTGCATTCGGCTGGGAACATCCTGAATTCTGCCATCTTCCAATGGTAAACGGTGCAGACGGAAAGAAACTTTCTAAACGACATGGTTCAACATCTTTGAACGAATTCCGCGCACGAGGTTATCTTCCACAGGCAATCGTAAACTACGTTGCAATGCTTGGCTGTTCGTACGAAGAAGGAAAAGAATTCTATACACTCGAAGAACTTGCAAAGGCATTCAAACTTGAACACTTGAACAAAGCTCCTGCTGTATTCGACTATAAAAAACTTGAATACTACAACGGAAACTACATCCGCCAGCTTAGTACAGAAGAACTTTACAAATGGACTCTTCCATTTATTACAGGTACTGGCGATGCTACATTGGAAATTAATCCTGAAAATCCACAGCCAAAACCAAATGTTGGCCCGGAATTTTCTGGGGTTGCACTTGGCGAAGACGGCGAGCCATACTGCGTAGATAAATCTATGAACATGAGCAGTGCCGACGTTAAGAAAACACTAATGGGACTTATGCCTCTTATTCAGGAACGCCTTAAATTCTTAACAGAAGCTGCCGAAATGGTTCGCTTTATGTTTACAGAACCAGCAGTTCCTCCAGTAGAGCAGCTTGTTCCAAAAAAGATTGACGCTGCAAAGACTAAGGAAGTTTTGGAAAATGCAATTGGATTTATCGAAAAATTGCCAGAACTCGACCATGAAGCTGCAGAAGCCTTGGCTAAAGAATATGCAGAAAAACTTGGCATTAAACTTGGTGACTTTATGATGCCAATCCGTATGGCTGTTACTGGTTCACGTGTAAGTCCGCCATTAATTGGTTCAATTTTGGTATTAGGTACAGAGAAATCAATTGAACGAGTTAAAAAAGCAATTGCTACTCTGTAGGAAAAAATTGGCAACTTTGTAAAAGGTTGTACAATATTCTGAATTAGATAAAAAATCCGTCGGAAGCATATAAAATATAAACTCCGGCGGATTTTTTATTTCCGTGCAATTCAAAAAACTTCAGCACGGAACATTTATAGAATGTCCTAAAGTTTTTTTCTACTTTTTTTTATTTTGCCTCAAGCAAATTCTCAATCTTTTTTGAAACATCATAAGGGATACTAAGATTTCCAATTTTTACCAGAAACTCCACAGTATCTTGAAGTGAAGCAATATCCTTATCTGTAACTGCAACTGAAAAATCATATTTGCCTGCAATTTTTTTAAGCTGCTCCGGCATAATCTTCATGTAATTTGAAACCAAAGTAAGCGTGTTTTCATCAAGAAAAGGAATCATTTCGGCAGCAAGACAATACTGTTCAAGAACCACTTTTACTATATCTCTATGCATTTCAAGATATTCCGAACGGACAACAAATGCATTTGTTCCTCTCAAATCAGTTTCGCTTCCTTCTGCAACAATTTTTGAAAAAGAATTTTCTGTAAGACGCGTTACATTAGGTTCCAAGATTACAACTGCATCACACAATTTAGACTTAAGGGCATTTTCAGCTTCTCCAGCTTTAATACTTATAAAGTCAATATCATCAAACGATAAATTATTCTTATCCAGGAGCTTCATTGTAAAATTGTGACCTGTAGAACCAAAAACCGTGGCAATTTTTTTGCCTTTCATATCTTTAGAAGATTTAAACGATGCATCATCTATATTTGCAATCATAGCATAAGCATCGGGGCCTCTGGCAGGAATTCCAACAATCTTCATAAGTTTTCCGTTAGAAAGAGCACTAACAGAAGGAACATCTCCTATAACTCCAAAATCACTAAGTTCTGCAGCAAGAGAAAGCGTTATTGGAGGACCTGATTCAAACTCCTGCCAGACAACATTAACACCCATTGGTTTAAGTGCCTGTTCAATTAAGCCTGCATATTTTGCTACATAGAGAGGAATAAAAGCAGCAGAAGGCTGAATTGCAATTCTAATTTCTTCCTTATTTTGTTCCGAAGCTTTTTTTGAACACCCAACCGATAAAAAACTGCAGATGTGCGCTTATAATCATTGATTTGGACAATTTTAAAGATGTAAATGATAAACTTGGGCACATGACAGGCGATCTTTCAATAAAAGATGCTGCAAAAAAGATTTCACTTATTTTTTCCGACAAAGATTATCTTGGACGATTTGGAGGAGACGAGTTCTGCATTTTAATGCGTTTTAATGAAAATCTTACAGAAGAAAACATTCTTAAAATAGTAAACATAAAAGCTGGAGACTTATCACACTCTATAAAAGAAGAATATGCAGACGAAGAACAAAAAGTTTGTATTTCAGCAAGCATTGGTATTGCACTTTACCCAAAAAATGGTGATACTTACGAATCGCTTTTTAAAAATGCCGATGATGCCCTTTACCATGTAAAACAACACGGCAAAGACGGATTTAAAATTTCTGATATTTTGTGAGAAACTTATGACAAGAATTCTTTTTGTTTGCCACGGAAACATCTGCCGTTCACCAATGGCTGAATTTGTAATGAAAGAACTGGTACGCAAAGCCGGTCTGGAAAATGAATTTTTAATAGAATCTGCAGCAACAAGCACAGAAGAAATCGGTAACGATATTCATTACGGTGCAAGGCAGAAGCTTATAGAAAAAAACATTCCGTTTACCCCAAGAGCTGCGCGACAGATTACAGAAAGCGATTATGATAAATATGATTATCTTTTTGCAATGGATGCAGAAAATATCTATTACATGAACCAGTGCTGGTATCCGGATACAGAACGAAAAATCCGACGGCTGATGGGGTATGCCGGAAAAAATACAGACATTGCAGACCCTTGGTATACAGGAAATTTTGACCGTACTTATGATGATATACTAGAAGCATGCACGGCATTCTTAAAAACAATTACAGACAAATCTAAATAATCAGAAATATATTTCTGAATAAACATTCACAGAAGAATGAAAAAGGGCAAATGCTTTCTAAATACATTTGCCCTTTTTCATTTTGTATTTATACATAGAAACAAATGCGAAAACATGATATAATCAGTAATAAGATATGAAAAAGAAATCTAACGGACGTTTCAAGCGGTTTAGACGAACTTTAAAGTATACGCTTAAAAATCCGCTTACCTATATCTGGATTCTCATCTTAGCCATAATTGTCGCAGCAACAATCGTTGTATTTAATTCCGAAACAAAGACCGAAAGCGGTATCGTAACAATGTTCGACTCCGTATGGTTTACGCTTGTTGCCGTTTTTGCGGCTTATTTTGATTATTGTGTAAAATCAGTTCCGGGAAGAATTTCCGCACTCGTACTGCTCGTTCTGGGTATGCTTTTATTCAGTGCGGTAACCGGTAAACTTGCATCATATTTTATGGATTTGCAGCTGAAAAAAAACAGGGGGCTTAAAAAATTGAAAAACATGAAAGGACATTTTCTATTATGCGGATGGCGGTCTGGTTTTGAAAAAATTCTAGACTCCGTTCTTACAACTAACCCCGACATTACACCAGATATGGTCGTTATGATTAACGATGCAACCGAACAGATTGAACAGATTCGTTCACAGCCCCGCTTTAAGGAATTGAATTATGTTTCAGGAGATTTTTCAGACGAGGCAGTTTTAAAGCGTGCTCAAATTGATGCAGCAGAACGCGCACTTGTAATCTGCGACCGTTCAAAAAAATATTCAGACCTTGAAATAGACAGCCGCACTGTTCTTGCAGTTCTTACAATGGAAAACCTGAATCCAGGCATATACGTAGCTGCCGAATTAATCGACGCAAAATTCCAGAAACATCTTGAAATGGCACACTGCGACGAAATAATCCTTACTCAGGATTATGAACACAGTCTTTTAGCAACCGCCTCTTCGGGAATGGGCTACAGCAATGTAATCAGGGCTCTTATAAGCGATGATGCCGACACAGGAATCATAATTGAAGAAATTCCAAATTCATTCCTTGGCAAAACCTACGGTGAATACGAAGCTCATCTGGAAAAACAGGGAAACAAAAGCGGTGTTCTCGTTGGTTTGCTTTTAAATACAGGTAACTTTCATCAGCGTCGTAAGGATGCACTCCGCGAAGCACAAAAGAATCCAAACATAAAAAACATTGTTGACAACCTTAAAAAGGTTAAGACACTCAAAAGCAACGAACCCGTTCTCACTCCACCGTCAGATTTTATTATTCAAAAAAACACAAAGGCAATTTTAGTACGGGGATAAATTTTTAAGGAGATTTAAGTTTTATGGAAAAGTTTGAAGAAGTCCTGCCAAAACTTGTAAAGATACAGCTTTTTTCTGATTTTAATACCGAAGATGAAAATGACCGCAGGATTCTTAGCGCCGTTTATAAAAGTATGACCATTGAAAACTATCAGAAAGGGGACATTATTATTGAAGAAGGCAAATTCGGTGATATGTTCTATATTCTTTACAAAGGAAAAGTTCAGGTTTCCAGAAAAACCTTATCGGGGGATAAAATTGCCCTTGCAGATCTTTCCAGTGATGATAATATTTTTTTTGGAGAAACAGCCCTTATAAGCGACGACCCGCGAACGGCAACCGTAAAAGCACTTACAGACTGCCGCTGCATTGCTCTTTCCAGTACAAAATTTCTTGCAGTATGCGATAAAGAACCTCTTTTAGGATATAGGGTGCTTCTTAAACTTGCCCAGCGTATGGCACAGACAATCCGCGACACAAACAGCGACAAAGCAACTTTATACGAAGCACTTTTTAGCGAAATAGAAGCAGGAGTATAATTTTTTTTACAATTTACATCTTATTTTTTACAACACGAATTGCCAATTGTAGTGTATAGTTTAGCAGACTTTACATGCGGCCTTACAGTGGGAAGTAAGGCTAAAAAATGCTTTCGCATTTTTTTTAACGCCTTGCTATTGAACACCGGCCGCCTGCCGGGCGGCCTTACACAGGAGGAAAACTTCTATGAAAAAACTTGGTTTTGGTTTGATGAGGCTTCCTTATTCGGAAGATAAAACTTGGGGTAATATTGATTTAGAAAAGACCCGCGAAATGATTGACGCTTACATGGCAAACGGATTTACATATTTTGATACAGCGTGGGTTTATCATGGAGGATTTTCTGAACGAGTTTTTGGAGAACTGGTTGCGAAACGTTATCCACGCGAAAAATTTCAGGTAACTTCAAAAATGCCTTTATGGGGAAAAACAGACCCGGCCGATTTGCAGAAAACCTTTGATGAACAGCTGAAAAAATGCGGCGTTGAATATTTTGATTATTACTTTCTGCACGCTTTGAATAAAGATGTTTATAATACTGCCGAAAAACTTGGCGCTTTTGAATGGATGCAGAAAATGAAAGCTGAAGGAAAAATTAAACATCCGGGCTTTTCTTTTCATGACAGTGCAGACGTTCTCGAAATGATTTTGAACAAACATCCCGAAGTAGAACTTGTTCAACTCCAGATAAATTATATCGACTGGGAAAGTGATGGAGTTCAGAGCCGCAAATGCTTTGAGATTTGTAAACGCTATGGAATTCCAGTTTCTGTTATGGAACCGGTTAAGGGTGGAAGTCTTGCAAATATTATGGACGACGCTAAAAAAATCTTTACCGATTACAATCCGAATGCAAGCATGGCAAGCTGGGCAATCCGTTACTGCGCAAGTATGGATAATATTCTTGTTGTTCTTAGCGGAATGAGCAATATGGAACAGCTGAACGATAATATGTCTTACATGAAGGATTTTGTACCTCTTAATGCCGATGAGCAGGATTGTGTCCGCCGTGCAACTGAACTCATAAAATCCACAATTGCAATTCCTTGTACAAGCTGCCGTTATTGTGTTGATGAAACAAACGGTGGATGTCCTATGAACATCAATATTCCAAGAATGTTTGAACTTATGAACGAAAGCAAACGTTATGGAATTGGTCCTTACAAATGGCACTTTAACGAAGAATTAAAAAAGACCGGAAACCCGGCTGAATGTGTCGGCTGCGGAAACTGTGAAGGTCATTGCCCGCAAAAAATCAGCATAATAGAAGAATTAAAGAAAGTAGCTGCGGCATTTGCATAAAGAAAGACGTAAACTTCGACGCAAACTGTCAGTGTATCTGCCGCAAAAACTTGCTGAAAAAAATTCAATCTTCGGTTAATTTATGCCAGGTTTTTCCATCATAATTAAAAATGGAAGCCTGGCAATTTTTTTGTAAGCCTTTACCCCAGAAATGAGCTTTGTCGTTTCCTTCAAGATAGCACATAAGGCCTTTATTCAAAGCACCATGTGCAACAATCATTACACGCTGTTTTTTTTCAAAATCGGGTTCGATTACGGTTTGAATAAAATCTTTTGTACGATTGCATAAATCTTCTAAAGTTTCTCCATTCGGTGGAGGAAGATATTTATCAGGTTCAGTAAAGAAAAATCTGTAAGGACTTTGAGGATTGTTCCATTCAGTATAACAAATGCCTTCCATATCACCAAAAGACAGTTCTCGAAGCCGTTGGTCGCGTATAATAGGAATATTTCTATGTCCGCGGATAAGACAGGCGGTTTCGTAGGCACGGATTAAAGGCGAAGAATAAATTACATCAAAATGCGTATCGTCCAATTTTTTTCCAAGAATGCCAGCTGCTTCCCTGCCCTGCTCATTCAGTTCAATATCCGTATTTCCCTGCAAACGTCCTGCGGCATTCCATACGGTAAGTCCATGCCTAATTAAATAAAGTTCCATAAAATCAGTATATCAAAAATCATAGAGATTCACATCATTTTACTGGATTTTTTTACAAGACAAATTTGCAGAAATCGGTGTAGGATATAAATATGATGAATCTTAATGACTGCAAGGCAAACTCAAAATCTGCCACGAAAACTGATACAAATACTGGCAAGCAACTTGTCCCAAAAACTGATATGAAAACTGACACGCAAACTACCCCAAAAACTGATACCTGGTACGGATTTAATATCCTTCCTTTTTTTTCTCTTGGACGTGATGCATCAGGCGTAAATCCAGGTTTTGTGCATATTGATGAAGCAGACCTCGACTTTATTGCTGATATGGGATGTAATTTTGTAAGACTGCCTGTTGATTACCGCTTTTTTATTCATGATTTTAAGTATGACCAGCCTGATGAAACAATGCTTAAAGTCTTAGACAGATGTATTTATGAAATTGTAAGCCGAGGACTTCACTGTTCACTTAATGTTCATCGTGCACCAGGCTATTGTATTAACGGTAACGAACTTGAACGCGATAATCTTTGGAGTGATAAAATTGCACAGGATGCTTTTACAGATTTATGGAAACTTTTTGCACAAAGATATAAATCATACAGTACAAAACAGTTGAGTTTTGATTTATTAAATGAACCGCCTCATGTTGGACAATACGGACTTACAAGAGAAAATCACAAGGCAATTATGAAAAGAGTATGCAACGAAATCCGCCTGATTACACCTGAACGAACGATTATTTGCGACGGATTGGGCTGCGGACATTTAGCATGCCCGGAACTTGCTGATTTAGACGTTGTTTTAAGCGGTAGAGGCTATACTCCAATTCAGATTACGCACTGGCGGGCAGAATGGATGAAAGAAAACGGCGCATTTGAATGGGAATATCCAAAATGGCCGGGAATGAAAACCGACGGCACAACATGGAACAGACAGGCTCTTTTGGAATTTTACAAACCATGGAAAGAACTTTCCGACAAGGGCTGCAAGGTACACATTGGTGAATGCGGCTGCTACAATAAAGTAAACAATGAAACTGCCCTTGCGTGGTATAAAGATTTTTTCAGTGTCTGCAATGAACTTGGATTCGGATATGCATTATGGAATTTCCGAGGCGCATTTGGAATTGCTGAACACCGCCGCCCGAACACAAACTGGGAAGTAAAAAACGGCATTACATTTGACCGCGATTTATACGAACTTTTTGTAGAAGGGATGAAATAAAAAAAAGATTTTCTAATTTTTGATACGTTTACCCTGTAAATTCCTCCTTTTTTGAAAATTTTCTGCAATATTTGTGTAAGAAGGGGAAAGCCTTCCCCTCGCTCACACTTCGTTGTTCGCTACCCCTTCTAGCGGGAGTGCCCGCA
>CAMOWQ010000094.1 GCA_946628495.1 uncultured Treponema sp.
ACGTTCGCTCCATATTCTTCTGTCGTACATGGATTTACAGTACAATCCTGTGTGATTCTTCCGTATTTTTTACCAAGCCTGTAAATTTCATTAGTAAAATCAAACCAGGTTGTTTCGCCTTCATCCGTAAAGTGATATATACCGTATGCAGGTGCACTGTTCTTACCTAAAATGCTTTTTGCCTTGTCAGATTTTTCAATAATTTTAAGGATTGTAGAAGCAAGATCAACTGCACATGTAGGTGAACCTTTCTGATCGTTTACAACGCGTACAGAATCATGTGAATTCATTGCCTTTGTCATTGTATAAACGAAATTTTTTCCGTCAAAACCGTAAAGCCATGCAGTTCTCAAAATATAATACTGATTCATTTCTTTTTGAACGGCATCTTCACCGCCAGCTTTTGTTTTTCCATAAACTCCAAGAGGATCTTTTTCCATGTCTTCGGTATATGGTGCAGTTCCATGTCCGTTAAAAACATAATCCGTTGAAATATGAATCAATTTTGCATTTTCATGACGTGCAAGTCTTGCAATATTCAGAGGACCTTCTACGTTAAGTTTTTCAGCAAGTTCAGTATCTGTTTCTGCTTTATCTACATTTGTATATGCAGAACAGTTAATTATCCATTTAATTCTTCTGTCAGACATTTCTTTATCAGAAGGATAGTAGGATTCTGTTTCTATCTTATTTGCAAAAGCTTCAAGTGCATCATAATTTGTAATGTCAACTTCTCTGTCTGTACCAACCCAAGTCAGTTTTGCTTCATCCAATTGTCTGGCAACTTCTGTACCAAGCATTCCTTTACATCCAATCAGCCAAATCATATCAAGCTCCTATAAAAAAGTTAGAATTGTGAAAAAATATATGAACAAAATGTGTTTATTCTGTTTATGAAAGAAACCTGAATTCGTTCTACAAAAAATGGAATTCTTGGTGCATTTACACCGCCAATTCCGTATAGAATCCAGTTTTCGCCGTCTCTAAAAAGTATGATGCATATTTCCATTTTTTGAGGACCAACGCAGTCAAATTTATCGAAGTACCTTAATTTATTCTGATTTATTGCTGAATAGTAAACAATGTCCGGAGTATTTTTTATTGTAATATCCTCATATACAATTCCAAACGGATTCATGTCGAATTCAACTTTCAGAAATTTTGAATTTGCTTTTATTGAATCTAAATCTGTAATTTCAAGAATTTTTGCAGATGTGTATAAATCGTAATACGCTTCATTTCGTACTGAATAATATGGAATTCCTGCATAGGCCGGAACATTTAGTAAAATATTCTGAAGTTTTTCAGGAAGGTCTTCGTTTCCTTTGTAAGGCTTTTTCTGAATAACTTCTGCAAGATATTTTGGATTTAGATTTTTAATTTCATCCAATAAACTTATAACGTATTCATAAGTTTCTTCGCTATCATAAGATTCTGATTTGTTTGAAAGACATATATATTTACTGTAATTAATGTTTTTAACAAGCAATTCGCCCGAATCTAATTTTATCAGTTCTTCGTCTTTTAAATTTGAATTAAAAGGAAGGGCAAATGCATTAATCATTGTAAAAAGACACAAAGATATAAAAAATAGTTTCTTCATATATTAAAATTATAATTTAATTAACGTTTCTGTTCAATTATGCTATAATGAATTTATGATTTCTAAAAAAATAAAAGATTTGGTAGAAAGCCCTTCAGCCGGAGTAATCCGAAAAATGTTTGAAGAAGGCGCTGTTTTAAAGCAAAAGTTTGGTGCAGAAAATGTTTATGATTTCAGTCTCGGTAATCCGGATCTGGATCCTCCTGCAAAAGTTATAGAAGCAATTTCAAAAACTGCCTCTGAAGAATGTCATCTTTGTCATGGTTATATGCCGAATGCAGGCTATCAGTCTGTACGGGCTGCAATGGCAAAAAAAACATCTATTGAACAGGGTGTAGACATTGATTTTTCAAATGTAGTGATGTCTGTCGGTGCTGCCGGCGCACTCAATACTGTTTTTAAGGCATTGCTTAATGACGGTGATGAAGTAATTGTTCCATGCCCATATTTTACTGAATATGACCATTATATTCACAATCATGGTGGAGAAATTGTTCGTGTAAAGACAAAGGCTGATTTTGGACTGGATTCGCTGGCGGTGAAGAATGCCTTAACTGAAAAAACAGCTGCTGTTCTTATAAATTCCCCGAATAATCCAAGCGGACGTATTTATTCTGATGAAGAAATTCAGGCTCTTGCTGATGTATTAACCGAACACGGCAAAAAAACAGGCCGTTATCCATATATCATCTGTGATGAACCTTACCGCGCAATTACTTATGGTGGAAAAAAGGTTAGCGCAGTTTTCCCTAAATATCAGAATGCCGTTGTTGTTACTTCCTTTGCAAAAAATTTAAGTCTTCCAGGAGAACGAATCGGATATGTCTGCGTAAATCCTGCATGCCCGGAAGCAAAGGATTTTATTGCCGCTGCAATTTTTGCGACAAGAATTCTCGGTTTTGTAAATGCCCCTGCCTTTTTCCAGAAAGTTATCGAAAAATCCTGGGATGCTGAATGTGATTATTCACTTTACGAAAAACGACGTAATGAACTTTTAAAAGTTATGGATTATGCCGGTTTAAAATATGCAGTTCCAGAAGGAGCTTTCTATCTTTTTGTAAAAGTTCCTGACGGCTGGAATGACGATGATATGGCATTCACGAATCACCTTAAAAAATTTAACATTCTTTGTGCCCCTGGAAGCGGTTTCGGAGGAAAAGGCTGGTTCAGAATTGCCTACTGCGTTGCAGAATCAACAATTATCAATTCAAAAGAAGCTTTCAAACGTGCCGTAGAGAGTAAGGCAGACTGACAGGAGGTTTTGTCATGAAAATTTTAATGGTAACATCAGAAACCGTACCTTTTGCAAAAACAGGCGGACTTGCAGATGCAGTTTCAGCTCTTGCATTGATTTTAAAAAAACAGGGACATGACGTAAGAATTGTAATGCCCCGTTATTATAAAATCGACCGTTCAAAACTTAAACCTATAGAAGCACCTCTTGCCGTTGCCGCAGGTCAGATTGAAACCTGGGTAAAAGTTTACGAATCGGTTTTGCCGGGCTCTGAAGTTCCTGTTTATTTCATTGATCACGAACAGAGTTTTGGACGCGATGGAATTTACGGTACAAAAGATGAACCTGATTTTCATGACAATCCATACCGTTCTGCAGTTTTGTGCCACGGTGCGTTCCAATTGTGCCGTCTTTTAGGCTGGTATCCTGATATTATGCATGCACACGACTGGTTCTGTGCACTTATTCCAGTTTTATTAAAACATGTATGCCGTAACGGTTATTTTGCTCATACTGCATCTGTCTTTACAATTCATAATCTTGGTTATCAGGGCTGGTATCCTGAATCATCTTTCCCTGCTTTAGGATTAGACTGGAATTTTTATTATGGCGCAGGCCTTGAACGAAACGGCAGCATAAATCTTTTGCAGTCTGCAATTTCTTGTGCTGATATGATTACAACCGTTTCTCCAACCTACGCAGGCGAAATGCAGTCCGTAGAAGGCGGTTTTGGACTGGACGGGCTTTTACGCGTGCGTTCTGATGTTGTCCGCGGCGTATTAAACGGCTGCGACCTTGATACCTGGAATCCTAAGAAAGACAAGCTTTTACCTGCAAATTATGATTTTAAAAATCTAAAAAATAAAGCTGTCTGCAAGGCTGAACTTCAGAAACGCATGGGACTTCCAGTTCGCCCTGAAGTTCCTTTAATTGGTATTGTAACCCGTCTTGCAGATCAAAAAGGTATTGCGGAAGTATTTGCCCCTGATTATGGCTGTGCCTATAATATGTGTAACTGTATGGATATGCAGCTGGCTGTTTTGGGCAGCGGTGAAAAATGGTGTGAAAACGAAATCCGTTCCCTTCAGGAAAAACTTCCAAATTTAAAAGCATATATCGGATACGACGAATCTTTAAGCCATCTTATCGAAGCTGGTTCTGATTTCTTCCTCATGCCGTCCCGATATGAACCATGCGGACTTAATCAAATGTACTCCATGCTTTACGGAACGCTTCCAATTGTAAGGCGTACTGGCGGACTTGCAGATACAGTTGAACAGTACAACGAAGCAACAGGCGACGGAACAGGTTTCCTTTTTGATAACCTGACTCCAGGCGCTGTATTTGATACTGTTGGCTGGGCAGTTTACGCTTATTATCATAAAAAAGAGCATATTAAAAAGATGCAGGTTAGGGGAATGCAAAAAGATTTCAGCTGGGATAAATCTGCATACGGCTATCTTTCAATTTATAGCGAAGCTCTTATGCGTGGTTGCGGAATAAATACTGCAGACTGGAAATAGTCAGGCATTCAGCGGGTTTGTACGCTTTATGTTGCGTATAAACTCGACGGAATTCTGAACTAACTTATATAATAAATGAAAATTTAAAATTCATACCACTGGTCATCTTTTGTAAGATACCAGTCGGCCAGAAGTGCTGAACTTACACCTGCCCAGGAAATACTTCCGTCCCAGTTTAAAATAAGAACTCTGTTTCCGTTCTGTATTATTTTTAATGGAATTGAAGCAGATCTGTTGTAACTGAACCTCTTTTTTGACTTAAGGTTATAACAGTAAATTTTATTTTTACCGATATTTGTGTAAAGATTATCCCCGTTAAGATATGTAAATGCTTCCGAATCTTCTTCCGCAAATTTAAGAATGTTTGTTACCTGTTTTGTACTTATATTGTAAGAAAAAACAAAGGTGCTGGTAACATTGTTTGCAGTCTGAAGATTAATACCATAAAGCATGTTTCCGTTAATACTCAAACCAAAAGAAACGTTTCCGTCAATAAATAGAGGAACTGTTTCCATCGTTTGAATGTCTACGCATATAAGCGGTGATTTTGGATTTGTAAATGCGGATTTACCGATATAAAGTTTTCCGTTGTTTGCAAGTACCGCATCCTGAATGCCTGTTCCGCTGTATATTTTCTTCAGGGTTTTAGTTTCAAAATCATATATATTTACGTTTGAATTACTTTCTATTTCAACAAGATAATCTTTGTCGTCAAGAGATGCAAGTTTTAGATTCTGTATATTGTTTCCTGGTTTGAACAGTTCTGTCGTTTTCTGTGTAGAAAAATCATAATAGATAACTGGATTTCTTGTAGAGGCAGACCATAAGATTGCATTGTTCTTGTAAGTAAGGATTTTTGTCTGCCCGTTTGTTGAAGCCTGTTTGTCTATTAAACCTGTGTCGTGTGAGGATTTGAATATTGCATTTGATGTAAGAAAGTAGAAATCAGATTCTTCTGCTGCAATATCATAAATCTTGGCATAAGTATTTTCTGTAATTTCTTCAAGACTGTATGTTGTGCTTGTCGGTTCTGAATCCGTTCTGTAAAGTGCACCATTTTTTCCGCCAAGAAGAATGTTATCGTGAATTTTGCATCCTTGAACTATGGCTGCATCGGCTCGCGGACCTCTAAAGGTTTTTACTATACGCGGATTTGAAATCTGAATTCCGTCAGTTTTTTCAAGCATCTTCATCGTATAATTATTTTTACCATCGTATTCAAGATAATATAATTCAGAATCATTGCTTGTAGAAATAATTACGGGATTTACAGCAGGAATTGCAGTCAATGTATTTCCTTTGTAGGCATGTATTACATAAATATTGTTATCCTTAACTCCTGCAAGAAAAATATTATCATGAAACATAACTGTATTTGTAAGTCCCTGAATAACTGAAAATTTTTCTTTAAGCTGTCCTGTCTGCAGATTATAATAAGACAATGTTCCTGCCGGTGAATACATAACGCATGTTTTTTCAGATTCACTGGTATCAACATAATTTACAATACTTGTATTCTGCTTAATTTTATCTACAACCGTCCAGTTGCTTGTCCTTATAAAAATTACACCGTCAACCGTCGCTGTTCCAGCAATAAGATATGTTCCTTTTTTCGAAAAAGAAAGGGATGTAATTGAATCTGAGAATTTTTTCTGATATTTACGTGTTAATGTTTTCCAGTCCCATACGCTTATTTTATTAATTGAACCGCCGTCTGTTTCATAAATGGCAACATAATTTCCGTTTGGAGAACATGCCGCAAGTTTTATTCCGACATCCGTTACCTGATAATGTTCACCCTGATCGTCATCCGTCCATTTTACCAAAAAGCCGTCGTCTCCTGTAGAAAGAAATGCTGTTTCAGGATTTTCGCGCGAAAAAAATGGAGTTATGCTTGTTATAAGCTGCTGGTGTGGTTGTGCTGAAAAATGCGAAGATGCAAAAACCGCTGCTATGAATGAAAGAAATGATAATATACAGATAATCCGTTTCATTTGTTAAAACCTCGTTTTAGAATATACATGATATCTCCGGAAAAGCCTATAATAAAAAGAACCGCAATAAATGAAAGTCCTATAAACTGAACATAATATTGAATTTTCGGATTGATTTTTTTATGCGAAAAAAACTCAATCAATGCAAAAAGAATAAGGCCGCCGTCAAGAATTGGAATAGGAAGAAGATTTAAAATGAAAAGTGAAATGCTGATTATGGCAGTAAGAGACATTATGCTTGCAATGCCCTGCCGTATTCCAGACGTAAATCCCTGCTGAATGCTGCTTCCAAGTATATCAGTAACTCTTACAGGTCCTGAAACTGTATTTTCTATTTCAGCGCCCTTAAAAATCAGAGAAATGCTTTTTATTGTAAGCCATGAATTTTTTAATGATTCAATAATTCCTTTGTAAAAGGATACAAAAAAATTATATGTTTCTGTATCTTTTTTTATAAGGCTTGTACTGTCAGCGGCAATGCCTATTTTTCCAGTTCCTGTTTTTTTGTCAAATTGAGGTGTAAGAACAAAATCTAACAGTTCTTCATTGCGTAATACTTTTACGGAAAGAACTTTGTCAGGATTAATTGCAATCTGCTCATAAATATCAGAAAAATCTTTTGTTTCCTTACCGTTAATGCTTATGATTATGTCTCCTGTTTTTATTCCGGCCTGTCTTGCAACGCTGTATACGGAACTGTCAAGTTCATCTGCAAGAATGATTTTATTTGAATAAGTATAATATGAATAACCGAATGTAAATATTATGCTGTAAGCGATGCTTGCAAACAGAAAATTAAAAAGTGGTCCGGCAAAACCAATAAACCCGCGTTTTAAAGGATGAATACCATAAAGGGAATCTTTGTCTGCATGAATCTGTGAATAATTGTTCTCTAGTGCTTCAGCAACTTCTTTTTCACCTTTCATACCGCAGTAACCGCCTAAAGGAAAAAGTGAAATTCTAAAATCTGTGCCTTTTATGTTTTTATGAAAGAGTACAGGTCCAAAACCTATTGAAAAACTTTCAACTTTTACACCAAAAAGTCTGGCAGCTAGAAAATGCCCGAATTCATGAAAAAGAATTAAAAATACAAGACAGAGAAGACCGTATATCCATTTCATTTTAATTTATTCCAAGCAAATCCTTTGTTTTTCTACGTGCAAGTTTATCCTGTTCAAATACATCTTCAAAAGAAGTAATTTTGCAAGACCAGTCATCCTGTAAAATCTTTTCTACAGAATTTGCAATTGCTGTGAATGAAATTTTTTTATTTAAGAATTCAGCTACAGCAACTTCGTTTGCTGCATTGAATGCTATAGGATATGCATTTCCATTTTTTACACAATTAAATGCGTAAGAGAGTAGTGGAAAATTTTCATAATTCGGCTTCATAAATGTCATTGTTCTGTCAAAAATATCAAAGTCAGGCATAAATGTCTGTTTGTTATTCGGCCAGTTTAATGCATTTATTATAGGATGTTTCATGTCTGGTTCAGAAACCTGAGCATACATCATTCCATCTTTTGTCTGTACAATCGAATGAACAAGACTTTGCGGATGAACCGTTACGTCAATTTGTGTTACGTCAAGGTCAAAAAGATATGCTGCTTCTATAACTTCAAGACCTTTATTTGCAAGTGTTGAAGAATCAACTGTAATTTTGGGTCCCATTTTCCAAGTAGGATGTTTTAATGCCATTTCAACAGTAACATTTTCAAGCTCTTCTTTTGTAAAATTTCTGAATGGACCGCCGCTTGCTGTAATAATTATTTTTTTAAGATTTTCTTTTTTAATTTGATTTATAAGACAGAATATTGCTGAATGTTCAGAATCAACTGGAAGAAGTGTTGCTTTTTTTTGAGCTGCAAGTGCCTTTATCAAATTGCCAGCCATTACAATTGTTTCTTTGTTCGCAAGTGCAATATCAATTCCGTTTTCAAGAACAATTTTACTAGGCAATAATCCGCTTGTTCCCGCAATTCCATTAACAACAATATCAGGTTTTGATTCATCTATTAATTTTTGATAGTTTTCCGGCTGATTATTATTTTTTGTGAGAAGTGAAGGGCAGTGAAATTCTGCAGCAAGCTGTTCAAGTTTTTCTTTATTTGAATGACATTGAAGCCCGCAGATTTTAAAATCTTCAGGCGTATTTCGTATTATGTCAATCGTACTTGTTCCAATAGAACCTGTACATCCCAATATCAAAACTTTTTTCATAACCTAAATTTTCTCCTTCAAAAAAATAATCATCAATCAGAAATCGAAATTATAAATCGAATAGATAAATTCCGAGTAGAAAAAAACTAAATTTCGAACAGGAAGAATAGAAGTATGTAATATACAGGTGCTGCAATAACAAGAGAATCCATGCAGTCTAGAATTCCGCCTCTTCCAGGAATTAGTTTACCGCTGTCTTTTGTATCACAGGAACGCTTAAATACAGATTCGATTAAGTCTCCAATAATTGCAGAAAGCGCAGTTATGCCGCCAAGAAGAATTGTTATTCCATAATTAACATTCATAATTTCCGGGAAAAATACTTTTGCAAGAACGGCTGTTCCCATGCTTGCCAGAATTCCGCCTACAAATCCAACAATACTTTTCTTTGGACTTGCAGCAATGAATCCGCGGTTATTTTTTCCAAACAGAATACCGAATAACCATGCTGCTGAATCACAAAGAAAAACAAGAAGGAAATATAAAATCAGATAGAATGTAGAATTATTTGTATAGCTTATTCTGTTTACAAAAGAAACAAGAAAACCGCAGTAAAAAAGTATAAGTGCTGAAACACTCACTTTCATGAGGGAATTTTCAAAAGTTTTTGCTGTAAAACATTCAATTCCCATTAAAAGAATTGTGAAAATCGTAAAAATCCACAAAATTATATCAAATTTTAATTTATAGTATTGAAAAATATATGTCAGAATTGGAATAAGGCCTGTCATCAAGAGAATCAAAGGTTTTGGAAACATCTTTGTTTTCTTACTTGCCATATTATAGAATTCGCTTGCTCCGATAATGGAACATGAACATACAAAAACATTCAATAAAAGATGATTGTAAAAATCAAGAATAATAAATGAAACTATTAACGGAATGCCTATGAAAAATGTAAGAAGTCGTTGTGTTGTATTATTCATTTCTTGCTCCCTGTTATTGCTTTCTCGGCTCCGAAACGTCTATTTCTCCTTGAATATTCAATTTGTTTGGTTGCTTTTGCCATCCATTAAAG
>CAMOWQ010000095.1 GCA_946628495.1 uncultured Treponema sp.
GTATAGTTTTATAATTCCAACGATATTGTTTCTTATTCTTTTTATAGCTGAAATTTTCTTTGACAGTTTTGAATATACATGGCTTAATATTTCGGCATTTGCGGTCGTAATGGCCTGGTTTGTCGGAAGAAGATTTTTTCCGCAGTTTATGACGTCAGGAGAAATGCTTACTCAAAAAAATCCGTCGCTTTATCTTATACAGAACGGCTTTTTTCCTGTATATCAGTTTGATTCATCCGTAACTGCATTTTTGAATACGCATCTTTTTAATCATATGAATGTTTCAATTCCCGAAGGTTATATCTCTCTTCTTTGGGATTCGCATTCAATAATTCCTGCATTCCGTTTTAATCTGCTGACTATAATTGCAGGTGTGTTTTTATTTGCTGACGGTGCATTTTCAGCTGGTGTTTCGGGTGTATTTCTTCTGACTTATGCTGTTCTGGTCAGGCTTTTTGTTCCCGTAAATTTTGGCGGTGCATTTAACTCTGGAGACGTGATTCTTGCTGTATTTACAAGCGGAACTCTTTTCTGTGCAAATTTCATGCTGCAATGGTACGGAACTGTTCCAAAATCAATTGCAGGACGTATGTTGTACGGATTTATTGCAGGCATTCTTGCATATATTCTTATGGGGTGCGGAACGTCTCCTGTAGAAATGGTTTATACTGTACTGCTTTGTAATATCATCAATCTTGTAATTTCTATATTCGAAGACTGCTGGTATAAAAGAAGCCTTAAAAAAGTTGTCTGTAAGGCAGTTTCCTGAGAGGTATAATTCTGATGAGTGATGTTTCATATAAAAAATTTTTTAATAATTATGGTTTTTTTGTAGCCATTCTTACTGTTGTTTTTGGAATACTGATATATACATCAAAAGTAGCTCAGAAAAAACAGCTGATTGCCTTAAAAGAGACTGTAGAAAATGTTCTTGAAGAAAAAGAGCCTTCTGTGTGGTCTGTGGGAAACAGCGTTAAGATAAATAATATTTTTTGTCTTAGTGCGGCATGTTATGAAGTTCGAAACAAGAGCAAGGGTGGTGTATGTCTTGCAGTTCTTGTAAGGACAAGTTCACTGTATGGTCCAATACCGGTTGTTTTTCTTTACGATAAGAATGCAAATGATAATAAAGTTTCTTTTGTCGGTTATGCTTCTCTTCATGGAAGAATTAATGAAATTGAAGCTGATAAGGGAATTAATAAAAGATTGTCCTATTGGATGAAAAAAATTCCTGAAATCATACCGTAAAACATTTCTGTAAAACTTATATTGTTTACGATATGTTTATTTGATGGAGAAAATATGGCAAAAAAAATGCTTTCGGAAAATAATACAATAAAAATGACTCAGTCGCTTTTTTCTTTTATAGTTGCAACACTTGCCCTGCTTATTCCGTTTCCGGGACGTTTTGTGTATGGATTTACACTCATTCTGGAATTGAATTTTATTATGATTCTTGGAACTCTTAGCGGATCTCTTATAAAACTTCTAAAACTGGAAGAAATGGGTACAACGCTGTATCTGTTTTTTAATGTTGCAGTTACGATTTTATTCAGAAATATACTCATGCTTTTTCAGGCAGAAGTTGCTCTTACACTCGGTTTTTTAATTTATGTTCCTGCTGTTTCTCTGTTTGTGGTTGGATATATTTTTGAAAATGCCAATGAACCGCTTTTAACTGCTCTTAAGAAAAATGAACGTTATGTCATAATATTTTCAATTTTTTCATTTCTCTATTTTCTTTTCCGCGATGTTGTAGGTTATGGAACTTTTACCTTTTACGGAAAGAATGGTCAGATTTTTGAAAAACTGATAATCAGCAAGGATTTTATAGGCTTTTCTGCATTCTTTGCATCTATACCTGGTGCATTTGTGCTTTCTGCAATAATTGTATACCTTCTGATTGTTATAAGAAATAAATATAAAATTATTGATAATGCTGCAATGCACAATCCTTCAGATGTAATCGTTACTGCCTCAAACAAAAAAGAGGAGGCCGCAAAATGATGTCGCTGTATACATTTTTATATTATACTCTGTTCTGTTCTACGATATTGATTTACGGAATCGGGTTAAATCAGACTTTTGGAATTGGAAGTTCTGATTTAGGCTCAATTACAATGATAATAAAGGTTCTGATTTCGATTTATGCATCGGCAGTGCTTTCGTATCTTGTAACGGCATTTATACTTGTAAAACTTTCTCTTGTTGAATTGTATCCGTTAATTTCCCTGCTTATTTTTCTTTTGATCAATACTTTTCTTGAATCAATCATAAGAATTACGACAGGGCAGTCTTCTTCGGAATTCATACTTTCCTGGCTGATAATAGTTCTTTCTGTTAATGACAGTACATCTCTTGTAAATACAATCATTATTGCAACAAGCTGTTTTGTTTCGCTGCTTCTTGTAACTTTTTTTGTTTACGCATTTAAAAAGAGGTTGTATATCGGTACAAAAATAAGTGGAAAACAGTACAGCCTTATAATGATGTTCCTTGCAGTACTTATAATTTCCATAACAGTCTTTGATGTAGGCTGGCTTAACTCAGGAGCGATAAAATGATTCTTCTTATTATTTTCTTAATACTGCTGATTTTAGTTCTTGCATTATTGATTACCTTCCTGTTTTACGTGCTTTTTCCTTCGATTAATGGACAGAATAAGCTGGAGGAAGATCCTGTAATTTCTTCAAAAGAAACAGGTTACAGAAAAAATGAGACTGAAGAAGTCATAAAAACAACTGATTCGCGGGCATTTGTTATAAGTACAGGCAGTCGGGATGTTAAGGTTAATCCCGTTATTTTTAATCAGAAATATTCATGTGCTCTTGTGAATTCTGTTTTTGGAACCGGTTCTGGCAGTAAATATTGCTGTATAGGACTTGGAGACTGCATGAAAACTTGCGGACAGCAGGCAATTTCTATAAAAGCAGGGCAGGCTGTCGTAAGCAACTTATGTGTCGGCTGTGGAGATTGTATTGATAAGTGTCCGCTAAAAATAATCAGGCTTTTTCCTGTAACAATGAAGGGAAAGCCAGTTCCTGATGAAATTATGCAAGAAATGCATTCCGAAACTGCACCCGAAAACAGTGAAGAGAAAAAAATAATTTCATGGGATGCAAAAAAAGACTTTAAAATATGGTCATATTGTTATAGAATACTAAAGTACATTCTAAAATAACAAAATGGGGATTTGTTTTTAGGAGAAAACACGGCGACTAGGGTGGAAGCCGTATAATGAAAAAAAATTGATATACGTTTGCTTCAGTTTAAAATCTGTATTTGCAGGTCTTGAGCTAAATGATGTTCTTGAAAAGAATTATCAGAATGTTTACAAGCCTGTTATAAAGTTTCTTTACTCTCATCCTGATTTTTCCTTTACTTTTTCATTTTCTGGAAATCAAATTCAGTTTTTAAAGAAAAAACGTACCGAATTCATAACAATCTTAAAACAACTTGTTGACCGCAATCAGGTGGAAGTGCTTGGCGGCGGTTATTACGATCCTGTTTTGCCTCTGCTTTATACCGTAGACCGTAACGGACAGCTTGATTTACTTTCTTCTGAAGTAAGGCAGGCAATCGGAAAAAGACCTCGCGGTGTTTCTGTTTTTGCCGACTGCTGGGATTCCTCTC
Source organism: uncultured Treponema sp. (assembly GCA_946628495.1). GTDB lineage: Bacteria > Spirochaetota > Spirochaetia > Treponematales > Treponemataceae > Treponema_D. Next base: position 3,634 of record CAMOWQ010000095.1, read on the forward strand.
TTGTAAACAGCCTTCAGACCTGTGGATTTGAATTCGTTCTTCTTGAAAGTTCGCTTGTTCCGCAGACAAAACGTAAATATCTTCCTCTTATAATGACGGATAGGGGAAAGTCAATCGAAATTATTCCTTATTATGATAATCTTAAACCTTCTTCTGAGATTCAACCGGAAGAATTTGTTGAAAATATCATTCATACCGTAGAAAAGGTTTCTAAAAAGGATTTATATCCTCAGCTTCAGACTGACAAAAATCCTGACAGAATAGTTAATATCAGACTTTCTAATGAAGATATTCTTTCTCTTATTGAAAGCAGCTGGCTTGAAAAACTTGATGAGTATTTACGAAATAATCCGGACTGCAAAGTAACAACTTCTACAACATCAAATTATAGAAAAAATATGCAGATAAAGATTCCTGTATATATTCCTGCCGGTATTAACGGTTCAATTTCCAGATGGATTGCCCGTCCTTACACCGAAATGGAACCGCGTCAGAAATATCCGATGACGGTTTATGATTTTATGGAAACTTATCCGCAATGCAGTTCGCTGAACAACAGAATTATGTATATCAGTATGCTTGTTAATCAGTATAAAAATGATAAGATGCGAAAAAATTCTGCGCGTGAAAAATTATGGCAGGCTCAAAACGGAGTTGGCCTTTTATGCACGATGAAAGGGGCTTTTTCTAATTCAAAATACAGACAGCAGGCATATAAAAAACTTATGGAAGCCGAAAAAATTCTTCGCGAAGATGGAGAATTTAAGGAAGCCGTAACAAGTTTTGATTATAACGGTGACGGTCTGAGCGAATATGTCTGCCGTATGCAGAATTATTTTTCTTACATCACTCTTATTAGCGGAGCAGTTCAGGAACTTGAAATTTTAAAAAATACAGGAAACTATGCGGATAATCTTTCCCGTGTAATGGAATATGACAACTGCGAGGATGATTACGAGAGAGGGCTTTTTGTAGACCATGTATTTACTTCAGAACAGTTTGAAAGTTATTTTAAGGGAGAGCCTGCAGGAAACGGAATTTTCTCTAAAATTCAGTATTCGGAAGTAAAATTTTCAAGAAACAGGCATGAAATTATGCTTACCGCTGATGCAATGCTCATGCCTTCTAAGCAGAAAATCAATTTAAGGAAAAAATACATCATCAATTCTACGGGAATGATTGTTCAGTATATCCTTAAAAATGAAAGCGATAAGCCGTTGAATCTTTATTTTGCAGTTGAAGCAAATTTTGCACATACAGATTTTGAACCTGAAAATGTAAGCTATTACAATCTTGAAACTTTGACTGATATGGAACTTTGTGTTTTTGATGATTCAAAGCCAATCTGCGAAACTGAAAATAATTCAAAATTCAATGCCGTTGATCTTGTAAGAATTTCGGACGTTGCCAATAAAATTTCATTCAGTTTTGAACCTAACGAAAAATGTGGTTACTGTTTTTATCCGCTTGTATTTAAAAGACCGGACTTCCATTCCGATGAAAGAGTTCCTGTAAGCATGACCTTTGTTTCGACACTGTACTGGAATATCAGTCTTGAGCCTGGCATGGAAACCGAAAAAAACATCAACTTTGTAATTTCTTCTGTAAGAAAAAAGAAATCATAACGAAAAAGATATAATCTGAATCTTTGAACTGAACGCTTAAAGTGAGCACTTAAACTCAAAACTTAAACTCACAACTAAAACCGAACTGTATTACGGCTGTCATGCATTCTCAAATTTTTGTGCAAGCGTTTTTATAAGAGCCTTTATTTCGTCTAGTTTTTCGTGCGTAATAAGTCCGTTCAAAAGCGTGAATTTTAGGAATGTTTTACCGTCGCTGCAAGTCTGTCCTATTACAATACCATGTTCATGAATAAGTTTGCGTCTAATCATTTTATTGAGTTCATCAGAGCCATTTATTCTGAATACAACGGAACTGATTTCCGGTTCGGTAAGGACTTCGAAATCACTGTCGGCTTTAAGGCAATTGTAAAAATACAGGGCATTTTCCATGCTTGTGTTTATTATTTTTGACCAGCCGTCTTTTCCGCGTACCTGAAAACTTACCCAGACTTTTAATGCATCAAAGCGGCGCGTTGTCTGAAGTGATTTATCGACAAGGTTTGTGTATCCGTCTTCTTCATCTTCTTCGCGGTTAAGATAATCTGCATGTATTGTAAGAGCCGAAAAATCTTCTTTGTTTTTGATAAGAACTGCTGAACAGCTTATTGGCATAACGAACATCTTATGAAAATCAACAGTAATTGAGTCGCAGAGATTTAGAGCCGAAACCCTGCAGCTGTATTTGTCCGACATTATTACGCCTGAACCGTACGCTGCATCTGCATGAAGCCACATATTGTTTGCGCAGGCAATTTCTGAAAGTTCCTGTAATGGATCTATACTTCCAAAATCGGTAGTTCCAACTGTTCCTACAATAAGGAATGGAATGTTGCCGGCTTTTTTATCCTGTTCAATTAATTCTTTAAGGGCGTTTACGTCCATTTTTTTGCGGGAATCAACCGGCACTTTTACGACAGCCTGATATCCAAGTCCAAGAATATGCGCTGATTTTTCCATTGAAAAATGTGAGATTTCGCTTGTATACATCCTGAGTTTTGAACACTGTTCGTTAATGCCGTATTTTTTTACATCATAATTAAGGATGTTATTGCAGAACCAGTCGCGTGCAAGAATGATAGCCGTCTGATTTGACTGGCTTCCGCCGCTTGTAAAAACTCCGTCTGAACCTTCTTTGTAACCGTAAAGGGCACACAGATGTCTTATAGTTTCTTCTTCTATTTCTGTTGCAACCGGTGACTGATCCCAGCTGTCCATGGATTGATTGAATGCGGAAATTATAAGTTCAGAGGCAAGTGTTTCGAGTAGGGACGGGCCGTGAAGGTGAGCCATATAATCACACGAAGGAGTTCTTAAAAGATTTGGCAGAACTTCTTCTTTAAGTGATTTAAATACTTTTTCCCAACCTAGTCCTTTTTCCGGAAGTATGGTCTCTTTTCTGACAATCTGCTTTAGTTCTGCAGGAACAGGTCCTGAATAGGCAGTGGGTGCAGAAAATGCATCTGTAATAGCCTTTGCAGTTTGATTTATAAGACTTTCAAAAGCCTTTTTATCAGAATTATTGCAGGTCAGAAAAAGAGAATCCATATTAAGCTCCGGTTTAAAGTTTTATCTGTATTCTTTGTCGATTTCGAGTACGCAGTCCTGGAAAATAGACCATGCTTCAAGCAAATCTTTATCAGAAATATTGAGTGCGCAAAGACATCTCATTACAGCCCCGTTACGACCGCCTTTTTCGATGATAAGACCATGCTCAAAGCACATTTTCTGAACTTTACCTGCAATTTCTCCGCTTGCAGGCAATGAACCGATGCAGTCTTTTGTACCTTTCGGATCTACGAATTCAGTACCAATCATAAGACCTTTTCCGCGTACATCCCCGATGATTGAAACTTTTGATTTAAGTTCAATAAGTTTTTCAAGGATAAGAGAGCCTTTTCGCTGAACGTCAGCAAGGAATTCCGGCTTAGAAACTCTGTCAAGAACGATAGTTCCTGCTTTCATTGCAAGCTGGTTTCCGCGGAAAGTTCCGGCATGTGCGCCAGGAGTCCATTTATCAAGTTCTTTATTGTATACTACAACGGCCAGAGGCTGAGAACCTCCGATTGCTTTTGAAATAAGTACGACATCAGGAATTATATCTGCATATTCAAATGCAAAAAGTTTTCCCGTTCTTCCCATGCCGCACTGAATTTCATCGACAATCATAGGAATGTCGAGTTCTTTTGTAACGCGCCTTACTGTTTTAAGAAATTCAACAGGAGCTGGAATTACACCACCTTCTCCCTGAACTGCTTCCAGAATGACGCAGGCTGGTTTTGTAATTCCGCTTTCAGGATCTTTTAGCGTTCTTTCAAAGAAATTACATGCAGCTTTTACACCTGCATCTCCGCCAAGACCGAACGGATCTCTGTATGAATATGGATATGGGAATGAATGAACATCAGGCATAAGTCCGTTAACGGCAGTTTTAGCGTGGAGATTACCCATGCATGCCAAAGGACCTTGTCCCATTCCATGATACCCGCCGGCAAACGAAATTACGCTTGAACGGCCGGTTGCTGTTTTGCAAAGTTTGATTGCGGCATCTGTTGCATCTGTACCGCTTGGTGAACAAAACTGGATTTTTGCATTTTCTCCAAGCTCACGAGGAAGCAGAGAAAGCAGTTTGTGCACAAACTCATCTTTTACAGGGGTTATTAAATCAAGAGTATGCAACGGCATATCATTTGTAAGCATTTCTACCATTGCCTGATTTACTTCATCATCATTGTGACCGAGCGCTAAAGTTCCCGCGCCACACAAAAAATCCAGATATTTGTTTCCCTCTACGTCCTCAACCCGCGAGCCTTTTGCTTTAGCAATCGCGAACGGGAATTTTCGCGGATAGCTGCGGGCATTAGATTCTGTGGAATCCTGTCTGGTAATGTAATACTGATTTGTGCCTTTTTCCGACATAAACGTTCTCCACTACGAAACAGCGAATTCGCTGTGTGATAAATTATAAGTAAGTCAGTTTATCTCAAAAAAGAATTCGTTACAATACAAATATGGAAATATTAAAAAATTATGTTTTTTCCCCCCATTTTCTTCCCTAAAAAATAATGCTAAAATGTAAAAATGAAAAAAATCATTCTCTTTTTTATATTTATATCTGTATTTTCGCTTTTTGAAACAGTTTTTGCACAGGAAATCATATCTTATAAAGGGTCGGGGAATTATATTCTTATTGAACGTACAGATTTAAGGCGTTATGACAACGGAAAATATACAGGCCTTGTGAGCCGCGAAATCAGTTCTTACATTATTCCGTCGGAATACAGAGGCGGATATATTTATGACGGATCATTTTTCTTAAAACAGGATACAAGACGGCAGAACAGGGATGTTGCTAATCCTATAAATGGTTCAATTTCATCAAAATTTAAAATCAGCCCGGACGGAATTCTTACAATGATAGAAGATAACGGCTATCCGTCTTATAGAAGTTTTCCAAGTTATCCTGTAAAAAAAATTATTCCCGGTGATGTGTGGCAGGCAAAGGCGGAAAGGGCAGTTGACCCTCTTTTTAAGGGCGTGGTTACCCGAATGCCGGTTTTTGTTCAGTATAAATACGAAAAAGATGATTATCTGAATGGTGAAAAAGTTCATGTTATTTCTGCTCAATGGGCAACCCGTTATGGAATGGGAAACGGTTCGTATTATCTTGATTATGGCGGTGATAAGGAACTTGAACGTGCAACTGGTTCTCACAAAGCAATGATTTATGTTAGCGCAGATACAGGCAATGCTCTTTTAATCCGCGATAATGTAGATGAAACTTTTTTCTATAAAGATGGAAATCAGATTTCTTTTAAAGGCACTGTTTCTCAGTTTACCGAATATCCTCCTGCTGTTGACAGAAGTTCCCTCATTCCAATTATTTCTAGAGTTGCAGGCATTCCTATGTCCGAAGTTGAAGAAGTTGTAAAAAATCTTAATCGTGATACAAAAAGTGATGAGGGCAGTAATTTTCGTGCTGATGGAGATGGAAATAATTTTGTGAACGATGATGTGAATAATGATGTGAACAGTGATGTGAATAGAGATGTAAGCAGTGACAAAAATGACCGTTTGAAAAGTGATTTGAACGGCAATTCCCGTGCTGATGGAGATGGGAATAATTTTGTGAACGATGATGTGAATAATGCTGTGAACAGTGATGTGAATAGAGATGTAAATGGTGATGTGAATAAAGATGTAAGCAGTGACAAAAATGACCGTTTGAAAAGTGATTTGAACGGCAATTCC
>CAMOWQ010000096.1 GCA_946628495.1 uncultured Treponema sp.
ATAAATAAATATATTTGAAATAGTAAGGAGGTTGTAGCCATTATTTCATAACGACAAAAGAGATTATCTGAAAGATAGTCCGGACAAAGTAAAGATTAAACTTAGATGGCAGTTTTTACGTTATGCAATTCCTGTAACGTTTGCAGTTATCGGAATATTTACGTCTACGCAGGTTTTTGCAAAGAGTATGAATTATGATACAAGGATATGTGGTGAGCCGTTATTGTTTATTTACGGAAAACAATTGTTTAATCCTGTGTTTTATATTCTGTCGATGTTCAGATATATCTATCACGAGCAGTTTGTACCGTACTACATCAATTCTATAATGTATTTTCTCTATTTTGGAATTGCTGCATTTGCATTTGCAGTTATGTGGACTATGGTAATCAACTACATTAAGAATCATGAAGGAAACTGGCATGGTACGGCACGTTTTGCAGAAAAACGTGATTTGAAGAAAAACGGACTTCTAAAAAAAGAAGGTATTGTCTGTGGTCAGACTAATGACGCAATCATTAAGGTTGATAAATACGACAGTGCAGTACATCTTAAAAATATCCGTGAAGGTACTTTAATCTGCCATAGTGGAAAAATGCACACATTACTTCTCGGTCCTTCGGGTGAAGGTAAATCGTTTGTCATTATTCCTACGATTTGGAATTTCAAAGGACATCAGATTATTTTTGACACTAAGAGTGAAAACTTTAATATCACGAGCCGTGAAAAAAGCCGCTACTCACGTGTAATAAGATTCAGTCCAACAAAAGAAGATTCCGCTCATTATAATCCTGTTGAGGACTGTATGCGTGAAGGGCTTGCTTATGCCTTCCGTGATTCAGACCAGATGGCAAACATCCTTTTTGCTCCGGCAAAAGAATCCAGTACAGGCTCAGAAAACGGCGAATACTTTACACAATCAGGTAAATCTTTCGTAACTGCGGCACTTATGCACATACGTTATTCTGATTATCCTGAAAAGAATCTTGGTGGAATCCGTGATTTTTTTGCGAACGGAAACGAAAGTGAGCTTGAAGCTCTTATGGAGGGTAAAGGCGAAGCCAGTGGTGCACTCGGTGTTTCTCAGGTAAAAGAAATGATGTCCACTAAACACTATTTCATTATCAACGAAAATATGTATAAGAGAAACAAGTCAAAATTTGACAAGCTCGGCTTGAAAGTTGGCGATAAATACTATGACCCTGAATTGCAGAAGCTTGTATTAAAAGGTGCAAGCGATATTATGCAGACTAACGCAAAGGAAAAGGCTTCTGTATGGAAAACTATCGCAACTAAAATCCGCGATTTTGACGACCCTAATATCCGTACAAATATGGGAAGCTGTGATTTCAGTATTCAAGACTTTATAGATTCTACAGAACCTATCTGCCTGTATCTTTGTGTTCCAAATTCAGATGTAGACCGTATCAGTGCAGTTTTCCGCCTGTTTATTACAGCTATTCTTATGCGCCTTACTGAAAATGATTCATCGTTCGGTAAAACTGAATTGAAAATTCCGCTTCTCTTACTTCTCGATGAGTTCCCGATTCTCGGAACGTTCTCCATACTTGCAAAAGAAATGGGTATCCTGCGTTCATATAACGTGTTCGTAATGATTGTTTGTCAGTCGCTTAATCAGATTGTAGACCGTTACGGACCGCATCATCCATTTCTGGATCACTGTTCGTGTCATATCGTCTATGCGCCTGGTGAAGTTCATGACGCTGAATACTTTTCAAAGCGTATGGGAAATGAAACTGTACATCAGTCAAAAATCTCACGTAGTGGAAAAATAAATATTACGAATGATAACAACGTAAATTATTCAGATAATGACTTTTCACGGCCGCTTATGGACAGTGCTGATATTCAGCGTTTACCGAGTAACCAGGCTATAATTATGGTTCGTGGTATGCAGCCTTATATTGCAAAAAAAATACCGTACTATCAGGATTCAAGATTTAAGCATTTAATGGGAGACCCTTTAACATGGGAAGAAGTTTTTGCAGATATAGCAGGTCTTCCTTCCCAGATTCGTAAAAGAGAAAAAGCTAGAGAAAATTTTGAAAAGCTTGAGAAAATATCTGCAGTCTTTATGACAGATGATGATAGTGCAGTTTATGATGAGCTTTATAATTCAAGTGAAAGCGTTGAGCAGGCATTGGAAGCCTATAACGAATTCCATAATCTTAATTATAACAATATTGATATAAGTGAAGTCAAAGACGTGAATTATCATATTGTTGATGGTTCTGAAAATAAAAATAATTCTTCAGATAATTTGAATGATGATACAGACAATGAAGATTATGAAATAAATTCTGATTGTGCTGAAAGCACGGAGGGTATTTTTTAATGAGAGCAGAAACTTCTTTTATTGGTATAAAAGTAGACAAAGATATGCATGACGCAATCAAGGCAAAAGCTCAGCTAGAAAAAATGAGCGTTTCTGATTTGTTCAGAAGGGCAGTTGTCGAATATTTGAACAAGGATATTAATGTTTCAAATGAAATTCTTGGAACTATGGAGCAGATTAACAAAAATATAAAGAAGTGTAATGACCAGTATGTTCTTTTTCATTCTCTTTTCTTGCATTTCTTAAAATATTATTTTGCAATCGAAAAATCTGAAATGGATAAATGGAAAAGTCCAGATAATAATATGGAAAATACTCTTATAATCCGCAATAACATTATGAAAAAAGGCTCAGAATACAGGGATATGTTTGTAAGTAATTTTGCAAAGGAAAATATACATTTGCGCAAACTTATAGATACTATGCTTCTAGATTTTATGACAGAACCTGTGGCATCTGGAGATAATAATTTTTCGCAGGTGGTACAGTAAGCTATGGATGCAATGTCAGTACCTGTTCAAACAGCAGAAGAACTCCGTAAAGAAAGAATGATAGATAATCTTCTTCGTGATGATATGAAACAGTTTATTCCGTATTTGGAAGATGATTCTGTTACTGATATTGCCGTTGTAGACAGTGGAGAACTTATAATCACACAATTTGAAAAAGGCAGGGTTTTTACGGGAATAAATATTCCACCATATATTACTGAACGTATTATAAAGGCTACATCTTCTATTATTGGAAAATCATTGGATTTGAATTCAGGATTTCCAATTCTGGAAGGTGTTATTCCCAAGTATAATGCAAGAATTACAGGACTTATGCGGCCTAACGTTATAAATCCTGAATTGCAGATTAGAAAGCCGTGCAAAAACATTTATTCACTTGAACAGTATGTTGAGCATGGAAGAATGACAAAGGAACAGTATGATGTTATAGTTAATACTATTAAAAAAAGGGGGAATATCATTGTCAGCGGTTCAACAGGAAGCGGAAAAACAACTTGTACAAATGCCATTATAAAAAAAATGGTCGAAATTACTCCTGATGATAACTTTTATATTGTTGAAGATACACCGGAACTTCAATGTGAAGCTTCGATGAAAACTACTCTTTGGATTCCAAAGAGTTATGCGGCGAAGGCTGTAGAAGAATCTTTACGTTTTTCGCCTGATAGAATTATTTTTGGGGAGGTACGTAGTGGTGTTGTTATGCGAGAGCTTTTAGACGCATGGCGGACAGGACACCCAGGAAATGTTACTACATTACACGCAAATGATGGTAAAAGCACATTGTTGCGTATAAAAAGTATGTTGGGTACGGAAGATATAGAAATTGCAAATCATTTATCTGACGTTATATCTTTAGTCGTACATCTTAAAAAGGGAACGCATGGACCTGTAGTTGATGAACTGTTTCATTTATCTGATGAAACAGATGATTTTCTGGCAGGTATCGTTCAAAACAACTTAGGCTGATTTATTGTAAGGAGGATTTGCCAAAAACAACAATTAATTTTCGTCATGAACTGAATGACAGTTCTGTTTTTTCATTTGGAAAATTCAATGTAAATAAAAGAACATTGAAATCTTTAGTTTGTATTTTATTTTTTGCTCTTTTCTTTTCTTCAGGTCTTTTTGCAGCTGATGGAATTGCAGTATTAGACAGTACTGGTACAAAAATTCTTGAACTAGTATCTGCGGTCTGGGTAAAGGCTCTGCTTGTTGTTGCACTAATTATAGAATTCGGTGTAATTGCATTTGGTAGTGCCCAAGGAGAAGGTGGAATAATCAAAAAGGTATTGCCTTGGATTATCGGTACGGCCGGAATTCTTGGTGCAACTTCAATCGTTAATTTCTTTTTCAAAAGTGTTACTCCAGAAGCTCTTGCATATGTCAAAGAGACAGTGAAAATATTCGCTGTATAGGCTTATGTTCAGAGTTTCCTGCCTTGGATTTGTTGGATGAGATTCAAGGCAGTTTTAAGTTTTTAAATTTTGTGTTGATAGGAGAAATTGATGGAAATTGAAGATTACAGCATACCTGTACATACTTCTTTGATGGAGGAACGGCAACTTTTAGGTATTGGGGAAAAAGCATTTTATTGTATTCTGTTTTTTACTCTTATTTTGTCTGCTCTTGTCAGTTTTTACTGTATTGGAATTGGAATTATTGCTGTGCTGATATGCAGAAGACTTTGTAGAAATGAACCGTTTTTTATTGACTTCCTTTTTGAAAATTTAATGCAGCAGGATGTATATGAGGGGTGAGTTATAATTATGAAACCATTGAATTTTAAATTTTATAAAAGAAATGCAGTTCAGCTGTCTTCATTATGTCCTTGGATTGTTATGGCGGATGAAGGAGTCGTAAAATTAAAAGGTGAAGCTCTGTGTTGTGCATTTGAATTTATTGCACCTGATATTTCAAGTGCCTCGCTTTCAAAAATCAATTCAATTTCTAATATGTTCAATAATGCTTTGATTCAGCTTGGCAGTAATTGGACTGTTCAATTTGAATTACAGAGAAGTTTGAGTAATGAATATCCTGGCAGCAATTTTGATAGTCTTACAGGTTATATTATTGACCGTCAGAGAGAATTAAATTTTAAATATGATAAAAATCATTACAAAAATAGATATTTTTTGATTTTTACTTATTTTTTTCCCAGTCAATCTGAAGCCAGAATAAAAAATCTTTTAATGAAAAGTAGTAATGATGAAGAAGAAGGTGAAGATAATAGGCTGAAAAGTTTGAAAAATGAAATAAAGACTTTTAAAATGCAGACATCTAAAATAGCATCAATTCTTTCTTCTGTTATGTTTGTAAATAAATTAAATAGCAGTGAACTTTTGGAACTCCTTCATTCTTCTGTAAGTCTTGATTGGCATAAAATGTTTTATCCTGATGATCAACATATTTTTATTGATAACGTCGTAACGGATCAGACTCTTGAAAATTCTATACCATTAAAGCTTGGAAAATATTATATTCCAATTATATGTGTTAATGCATTTCCTTCTGTAACGATTCCTGCAATGTTTGATGCTTTGAATAAAGCTGATTTTGAATTGAGATGGAGTACAAGGTTTTGTTGTTATTCGAAGCAGGAATCTTATAAAATAATTGAAAGTACAGAAAAAAGGTATCATTCAGCTCGAAAAAGTATAGCACAGCTTGTTATGGAATCAACTTTACATACTGAAAGTACACGAGAGAACTCTGCTGCAATGGCACAGGAAGATGATGCAGCTGAAGCAAAAATAGAATTGACTATGGGAAACTTCGGTTTCGGAGATTATTCATCAAATGTGATGGTATGGGATGAAGACATTAATGTAGCAGAAGAAAAAGCACAGTCTCTTGCTGCACTAATTTCAGCATGTGGTTTTTCTTCGAAAATAGAAACGCTAAATGCATTACAGGCTTTCCTATCGATGCAGCCTGGAAATATATATGCAAATAGAAGAAAGTTATTCTGTTCTACTGGAAATGTTAGTCATATAATTCCTATTTCTTCTGTTTGGTCAGGCTTAGCAGAAAATAATTTTATGAAAGACGTTTGTGGAGAATCTCATCCTCATGTAGTCTGCGATACAGAATTTGATATTCCTTTTTATTTGAATCTTAATGTACGTGATGTAGGACATACATGGATAAGTGGACGTACTGGTGCTGGTAAATCTACTTTACTTGCCTTGCTAGAAGCTCAATGGCTTAAATATCCGAATAATCAGGTAATTATTTTTGATAAAGACCGTTCAGCAAGAAACCTTACAATGTGTTGCGGCGGAATATATATTGAGCCTGGAAAAGATGAAGTTGCTTTTCAACCGCTTGCAGAAATAGATACTTTTGAAGGTCAAACTTGGGCAGCAGAGTTTATTGAAATCCTGTTATCAGAACAGAAAATAGAAGTTACGGCTGGTATGCGAAAAGCAATCTTTGAAACTATAAAAACTCTTACAACAAAAGATAAGGATTTAAGAACACTTACTTCTTTTTCGCAGTATTGCAGTTATCAGAATCCAAAAACACAAAATAATGATATTGTTGACGGAATTGCGCCTTATGTTCTTGGAGGACAGTACGGAAATCTTTTTGATAACGATAATTCTAACATAACGCTTTCTTCTTGGACAATGATAGAAATGGGGACGTTGATGAATATGGCAAAAGGTGCAGTAGCTCCTGCTCTTGATTATCTTTTCTTGCAATGTGAAAAGAAATTTACAGGTAGACCGACCTTGCTTGTTCTTGATGAAGCCTGGTTATTTTTCAAAAATGAGCTTTTTGCAAGAAAGATTGTTGAATGGCTTAAAGTATTGCGAAAGAAAAATGTTTTTGTAATTTTTGCGACACAAGAAATAGAGGATGCTTCCAAAAGTTCAATCGCAAGTACACTTGTAAGTCAGTGTGTTACTAAAATCTATCTTGCTGATGAAGAATCTCTTACACCAATGAATAGAGAAGCATATCGAAAATTCGGACTTGAAGATTCAGAAATAAATTTGCTTTCTAAATTACAAAAGAAAATGGACTATTTTTATAAATCTTCAATGGGAACAAGACGCTTTCAGCTTGCGCTTGACGAACTTCAGCTTGCAATTCTTACATGTTCTTCTGAGGAGCATAAGCTTCTTGATAAACTTGAAGAAAAATTCGGTAAAAATACAGGAAGAGAACTTGTAGAAGAAATTTTACAGGAAAAAGGAATTGAATATCAATATTTAATTCAAGCTTCATAAAAAAATAGAATGTAATTTTGTAGTTTGTAAATAAGGAGTTTTTATCATGAAAAGAATTTCAATTATTTTATTTTCTTGTATTTTCAGTTTATACAGATTATATTCTGTTGAATCTCCTGTTTTATTGTCATCTGTGTTGAGTGAAGCTGTTACTTCGGTAACTAAGCTTTATGAGATGTATGACCAAACAATGAACCAGATCGAAATGATTAAGCAGCAGTATGAACAGATGCAGTGGTACATAGATAGAGCAGCAAATTGGAAGTGGAATGAAATTCAATGGGATGGAAATCTGGATTTTCGTAATGAAATAATGCAAGCAACAACCCAAATTGACAAACAACTAACAAATATAAGAAAAATAAAAGACAGTATGAAGGAAAATACTGTTAGTTTCGGAGGAAAATCATTCAGTATTGCATCTTTAGCAGGAATAAAGATACCTGGTCAGGGGGATATTCATGATTTTGTTAATGAAGGTTCGGCTTATTATAAGAACGGTTTTCGTGAAGCTTGTGATGTATGGGCTGAAGGTGTAACTGATGAGGAAGCTCAATTTATATGGGCAAAATATGGTCTTACACCAGCCAACTATAAAATGGTTCGTTCTGTAGAAGACCGACTTGCAGATGTTACGCTTGAACTTATAGGAAATGTTGAAGAATCTCCGGAGAAAAAAGCAGTTGAAGAAGAAAGAGGTGCAATCCTCGAAAAAATAATGGATATGCTGTCTCAAGAAGGAATAACTTCGGATCAGATTGCAGGAATAAACGCTATGCTTCAGGAACAGACAATTTTTTCTTTACGAGATTTGGAGAATAAAATAAATACTGCAGCAGGTTATATTGCCTGGAATAATCAGCTTCAGATACAGAAACAGGAAGCTGAAGCTCAGTCTCGAATGGAACTGCATTATGAAATTACAAAGAATGCCATTTCAGATAATTTCTGATATGGATGAATATAAATTTTAATTACTTTTCTAAAAAGGAGGAAGCCGCCAAAAGCTTTATTTGTAGTAAAAAAACTGTTATTACTGTTGTGTTCATCATTCGTGATGATTATTAATTCCTGCTGGTTCTTTGAAGATGGAGAACCTGTAGTAGAGGAAAAAACTGTTTCAAGTATTAAGATAAAAAAATCTTCACTTGAATTAAAAGTAAATGCATTGGAATACCTGAGTTTTACTTACAGTCCTTCTGATGCAAAATTTGAACCTTCTGTTGTCTATAATAAAGATTTAATTGATGTACAGTTCAATAATAATGGATTTATTATAAAAGGTTTGAAAGAAGGAAAGACGAGCCTCACAATTTCATGTGGCTCAGTTTCTGATACGTGTATAGTTACGGTTGCTGGTACTGAAGTAATCCCTGATGAAAAACAGTATGTCGTAGAGCCGTATATTTATTCTAATACTAATATACTTAAACTTGAACCGAATGATTCTGAGAAAGTGTGTGTCTCTCTGTACGGAGGAAGTGCTGCTGATGTTAATGATTATGTCTGGACTTCCGAAGATGCTTCTATTTGTAAGGTAAATCCTGCCGGCCAGTATTGTGTAATATCTACTTTAGCCGCCGGTTACACCAGGATAAAAGTAACTCACAAGAAAGCTTCTTATCCCTATTATATAGGTGTTTATGTTTTTGAGGATCCAGGCAAAGCAACGTATATAACAACTCAGGATAACATTCTTACCATGTATCAAGGTGGGGGAGAAAAAACTGTATCTGTAAATCTTATCAATCCACCTGAAACTGCACAAGATACGACTTTTACATGGGAAATCGTTGATTCTACTAAATATAATGCGACAAATGTTTGTCCTGTTTCAATTGCAGCTAATGGTGCTAAAGCTGTTATAACACCTGTAAAAACAGGTTCTTGTACTGTAAGAATAAAACATAAAGATTGTTCATATCCTTTGGACATATTATGTAGAGTAATTACAGTTGTTAATAATGTTTATATACAGCCTGATAAGTCTGTCATAACTCTTAACGGAAATAATATAGAAATACTTACTTCGAGTCTTGTAAATGTTTCTCCTGCTGATTATTCCATGTCTGATTATAAATATTCTGTTGCAAATCCGCAGGTTGCAAAAATTGTATCTGAAGCTGAAAATAAAGTAAGTATTATGGGTTTGACAAATGGTTCGACAAAATTAACTGTCAGTCATAAAAATGCAGCATATTCAAGAGAAATTCTTTTAATATCAACAAATCAGATTGCAGATGCAGTGGATGCGTCTTGTTATATTACTACAAGTAACAATTATGTCAGAACTAAAGTTGGAAATCAGCCTGTAAAAGTTTCTATAAGTCTTAGAGGCGG
>CAMOWQ010000097.1 GCA_946628495.1 uncultured Treponema sp.
CAGGACTATAGAAGTTATAACTGTATGAGTTTTTCCCTGGAATTCTTTTAGATATTCAAATGCCTGTTCCTGATTTTCTGGTTTTCCGTAAATTTTCCCGTCATGAAGTATTACTGTGTCAGCTCCGAGAACCCATTTTATTTCCTGACCGGCAGGAAGTGAATGTATTACGGCAAGAACTTTTTCTCTTGCAAGTAGCTCGGGAGTGTTTTCCTTATCAAGTACATTTATGATGTTTTCGTCAATGTTCGGCATTATTACACGGAAAGGAATTTTTAGCATTTTTAATATATCTTGTCTTCTTGGTGAAGATGATGCAAGAATGATTGGTTCCAAAGTTTACCTCGTTTTTATTATATAATTTGATGATATAAAAAAAGCCGTCTAATGATACATAAGTTCATGACAGCTTTTTTTAAATAGTAAAATGTATTTCTAATAATCTGATTAATAAAGGCAGATTTTAGTTTGATTTGTTTTTCTTGTCTTCGTTAGAACTTGTAGAAAGTGTTTTTAGTAATTTATATGCTTTCTGTCTGACAGGAGTAACATAATGATAATCTGTTGCAATTCTTGCAATTGCGTCAATCATTGTTTTTTTATTCTCTGTCGAGTCTGCAAAAGTTTCGAATGCATTAAGAACTTCAAGAGCAAGGCTGCTTGTTGGATTGAGTACCTCGTTTCTTCTGTTTGCAAATGCAATTGCTTCTACAACTTCATCATTGTTGTTAATACCGATATCTGCAAGTGATTTTACTGCAGCTGCAATTACCATTGGTTCTGATTCTTCAACAGCAATTGTAACTAAAGTGTTTTTAGAATGCTCTGTTGGAACTTTTGCAAGTAAGAGACATGCCTGTCGTCTGATTTCAGGGAAGTTGTTTGTAAGTCTTCCTTTTGTTCTTGACTGAGTTGTAAGGCCTTCTCCTGCAAGCTGGTCAAGGGCTGCAACAATCTGTTCTGAAGTATTTCCGTCTTCAATAGCATTCTGAATGTATTGAAGGGCAACAAGTTTGTTATCGTATTCATCAGATGAGGCGAGACTTGTTATAATTTCCGCATCAAAATCATTAAGATATTCGTTTTCTACTGAAGTTTCAGTTTCGCCTTTTTTTTGCTGAGCGTTCAAACTTATACTTGCCAGCAGTACAAAAGAAACAAGCAGCATCCTTTTAGCCAATTTCATAAATTTCCTCCTGAAGAAATTGCTTCTTTAGTTTATCGGCATAAATCCCAAAAAAATATATTTAATTTTATTGCATAAATGTAAAAATATCAATTCTAAATATTTAAACATCAAGACAATATTTATTTGGACTCAACTTTTTATTAGAGCGGGGGAATACTTACAAACCATTTATCGCCTGATTTTGTAAAGAAATAGTAAACAATTACGCTTTTGTCCTCTTTTACTTCAACCGCCTTGATATTAGTTTTTGAAATATATCTGATTTCATCAACTTTGCTCTGCTTTCGGGCAGGAATGAAAACATATTTAAAATAATCACCGATGTTTTTTAGCTCAAGAAGCCTGTTTGGAAGTTTTTTCTGTGCCTTGCGAAGGTTTGCCGGATTTGAATAATATCGTTTTGAATCAGCATCTATATATTCAAGCCATCCGTCTATGTCACCGTTTTCCATAATAGTGGAAAGCTTTTCGATGATTGCAAGAATAGCCGCCTTATCATCGCTGAATTCCTTAATGGAAATTGATTCAGATGTCTGAATGTTATTAATAGAACGCAGATATTCCTCGTTGTCTTCCTGAATTTCATCAATAACGATAACATCTTCGTCTTCATCAAATGTTTCCGGCTCTGAAATTTCTGTAACGACTGCAGGTTCTTCTGCAGTTTCTTTTTCAGATTCAATTTCAGTTGTTTTGCAGGAAATTATAAAAACTGTAATAAATAGAATATATATAAAATAATGTTTTAATTTCATAAAGTTAATTTACTGCTATTGCTCGTTTTCGTCAAATATTATAAGTTAAAATATATTAATTTATTAATTAGCAGGCATATTTTAATGATAAAAGCTGTATTTGCAGGATCTTTTGATCCTCCTACTTTCGGTCATCTGAATGTAATTCAGAGGGCAAGTGAGATTTTTGATTCAATTGATGTTGTCATCGCTGTAAATAAGGATAAAAAATATTTTTTTTCTGATACGGAACGTTTTGATATGATGAATGCTCTTATAAAAAGCTATAAGAACGTTCAGGTTCATTTGTGGAATGGTCTTATTGTAAATTATGCAAAAAATGTCGGTGCAAAGGTTTTGGTAAGAGGCGTTAGGGGAGTAAACGATTTTAATTATGAATTTGATCTTGCCCTGATGAATCAGTCACTCGACAATGAAATAGAAACAATGTTCATTCCAACAAGAGAAGAGTATGCAATTGTAAAATCCAGTTCAATCAAAGAACTTGCAAAAATGGGTGGAGATATAAGCCGTATGGTTCCATCTATAGTAAAAGACAGGCTTCTTGAAAAACTGAATGGGCATTCATAATTGCTTAGAAAAGTATTCAGCCTTTTTAAATGACAAAAATTAAAAAAATGTTTATTTGATGGTATTTTTTTAGTTTTATGGGTTGACACTAAGCGTAAAACTGATGTAGTATTACGAAAGTTATTTTCAGCATAAATAAGTGAGGTTATATATATGGCAGTACCTAGATCGAAAACATCAAAGGCCGTAACAAAAAGACGTCAGAGTATTAATATGAAATTGACAGCTCCACAGCTCGTTGAATGCAATAACTGTGGAAATCTTGTTCAATCACATCATGTTTGCCCTAAATGTGGTTTTTATCGCGGACGACAGGTTATTACACCTGAAACAAATAACTAGAATAATTTTTTAGGAGAATAAGATGGACGAATTATTTGAAAAAATTCAGAAGTTGATTGCAGAAAAATTGGAAATTGATGAAAGTAAAATTACTTTGGATTCTTCTTTCAGAAATGATCTTGGAGCAGATAGTCTTGATACATATGAATTGGTATATGCTATCGAAGAAGAATTGGGAGTAAGCATTCCTGATGAAAAGGCTAATGAATTTGAAACAGTTCGTGATGCTTATGACTTCATTAAAAATGAACAGTCTAACTAATTAGTTTTAATAACGAAAATATTTAGTTGCAGAAAGTACAGGCAAAAAGCTTGTACTTTTTTTATTTAACATATTTTGCTAAAATATATGCATGTTAGGAAATATGAAATCAATCAAA
The DNA here is from genome assembly GCA_946628495.1 of uncultured Treponema sp. GTDB lineage: Bacteria > Spirochaetota > Spirochaetia > Treponematales > Treponemataceae > Treponema_D. Next base: position 3,237 of record CAMOWQ010000097.1, read on the forward strand.
AAATCAGATAAAAAAACATTTTCTGTTGAAAACGAGCGTAAAAAAATGCTTCAGGAGTTCTGCAAACGTGTAAACTTAAAATTTAACGATTTGTCTGTTCTGGACCTTGCATTTCATCACCGTTCGGTTACAAATGAATTGCATTCAGGAAATAACGAACGTCTTGAATTTCTTGGAGATTCTGTTCTTGGAATGATTACAGCGGCTTATCTGTACAAAAATATAAATGTATCAGAAGGTGAGATGTCAAAAATAAAATCAGCTGTCGTTTCTGAAAAATCACTTGCTCCAATAGCTTTAAAACTTGGACTGGATAAACTGTTGATTTTAGGGCATGGTGAAGAAAAGACGGGTGGACGGCAGAAACCTGCAATTCTTGCAGACTGTATGGAAGCTGTTATTGGAGCCTGTTATTATGATCAGGGGTTTTTTGCCGCGGAAAAATATGTGCTTAGTTTCATGATTCCTAAAATTGAATCTTATCTGAATGACGGAGAAAAAGATTTTAAAAGTATTCTTCAGGAAGTTTTTCAACAGAAATATAAAATCTGTCCAGTGTATGAGTTGAAAGGCATTTCAGGACCTGAACACGATAAAACTTTTGAGATGGTAGTTCATCTTGGACAAAAAACTTATGGACCTGCAAAAGGAAAATCAAAAAAAGAAGCTCAACAGAAAGTTGCAAAAATGGCACTTGATTCGCTGAAAGATTAATATAAGAAATTTGTTTTTTGCATTATATCGTTTATCTGTTATAATAAAATTCAGGATTATAAACAGGATATAATATGAAGAAAAATAGTTCAAAAACAGTATACGTCTATCTGTTGATTGCCCTGATTACCGCTGTTGTTTCAGGTCTTATGATTAATTTTTCATTTTTTGATAAGCTGGATTACCGAGCTTATGATTTTCTTTTGAATTTTAAGAAGCAGCCGAAAATAGATGATAGGGTTGTTGTTGTTGAAATTGATGATGCATCTATTGAATTTCTTGGTGAATGGCCATGGAGTCGTGATGTAATTGCAGATGTCCTTATAAGACTTAAGGAATGGCAGGCAGAAACTGCAATATTCGATATTGAGTATATTTCACCGTCAAAAATGGGAATTACACCGTCTGCCACGGATATCATAACGGAAAGTATTTATTCGGCAGAAAACAATATTACCGGTAATTTATCGGGTCTTGCAGAAGCAGTAAATTCAGGTTACTACGGAATAAATGAAATTCCTGAATTGTTGAATGAATTAAATGATTCAATAGTTTCTCCTGAATTTTCAGAATTAAGTGATTATATTGTAGGGCATTCGTTCCGTGATAATGATGAATATTTTGCAAAAGCCATTCAGTTTTTTGGAAATGCCTATCTTACAACGAATACTGTCAATCTGATGGGAAAGCAAAACGAAGACGATCTTGAATATGTTACAAAGCGTTTCCTTTATAAAGATATAAAAGATTCAAAATCATATATCGAAAAAGATAATGCATATACTTCAAAAGTTATGTATGAAGATGAAAAATTTGGAATGTCTCCGGCTCTTCACAAATTAATTTCAAGGGCAAACGGTTCTGGTTTTCCTGATTCATTTATAGATGCAGACGGTGTACGAAGACGAATGGAACCTTTCTATAAATTCGGAGACGGTTATCTTGGTCAGCTTGTTTTTTCACCTTTCCTGCGTATTGTACATTCTGAAGATGTAATCCGTTCAAGAAAATACATTTCGATTCGTAATGCAGTATTGAACGGAGAAAAGAAAGATTTGAAAATCCCTCTGGATGCTCACGGTTCAATTCTTGTTAATTGGAAAAAAGGCAAAACAAATGATGTATTCCAGCATGAATCGATTGCAGAAATAATTCTTCTTGATCAAACGGAGCAGGGAATCTATTCATTGCTTAAATATCTGTATGATCTTGGAATTTCAAATGATGACGGTTCATTTATGGAATATGTGGATGTCTGTGGTTCTTTGATTGATGCGTATAAAGATATAAATAACTATAAAGAGGAACTTTTGAATAAATGTACGGGCTTTGATGAAAATAATGTTCCGTATGATGGAATTACAAAACAGGATTATGATGATTTTTATGCCTATAAGAATGAATATTATGAAGGGGTAAAAGCTTTTCTTGAAAGCAATTATTATCCTAAGATTGAAGCCCGCTTGAATGAATTGATTCCGTGGAATGGCGAAGAACTGATTGAATCTATAAAAAGCGGTACAAAAGAAACTTTTGATTCATTGCAGAAGGAATATGATTTTTACACAACAAGCATGGATTCTTTCAGAAAGAAATTCGCAGGTTCCTATTGTATTTTGGGAAATACTGCAACTTCTACAACGGATTTAGGCGCAACGCCTTTTGAAAATAAATTTGAAAACGTCGGAATTCATGCAACTCTCTTAAATACTCTTCTTACTGAAAATTATATTTATTTTGGCGACTGGTATGTATTCTTTGCAGTTGTTATTTTACTTTCGCTTCTTACAATTTTTCTGTGGAATAAATCAAATACACTTCAGAATATTACATGTGCACTTCTTTCTTTAGTTGTTATAATTTGTTTTTCACTTTCTTTAGTTTTGTTCCAGTATTATGTTCCGTTTGTTGGAATTGCAGAATATATCGTAACCTATTTTATTGCCTCAACTGTTTACAGGTTTATTTTGAGTTCACGTGAAAAACGTTTTATTACCGAAGTTGCATCTTCTTTTGCCAATAAAGATACGGTTGAAGAACTCAGAAAAAATCCTGAATTATTCAGTATTAAAGGTGAAAAAAAATGTATTACGGCTTTGTTTACAGATATTCAGAAATTTTCAACGTTCAGCGAATCAATTACAAAGATTTATGGTGAAGAAGGTGCTAATCATCTTATTAAGCATTTAAATGAATATCTTGGTGCAATGTCCAATGAAATTCTTGTGAATAAAGGAAATATTGATAAATATGAAGGTGATGCCATTATCTCGATGTTTGGTGCACCGGATCCTACAAACCTTCATACAAAAGAAGAGTGGGCATATCTGTCGCTTGTTTCTGCAATTAATATGAAAAAAGTTGAAGAAAGATTTAATGAGGAACATAAAGATGTGTTTAAAACCTATGAACTTGATCCTCAGAAATATCCTGCATTAACTGAATCTGTAACCCTGAATCCTTTTAAAACTCGTATCGGAATAAATTCCGGGGATGCGTTTGTCGGTATGATGGGAAGTAAAACGGAAAGTTTCAGTAAGTTGAATTATACGATGATTGGAGATACCGTAAACCTTGCTGCAAGACTTGAAGGTGTAAATAAAGTTTATGGTTCTTGGATTTTGTGTTCTGAAGATACCTGGACTCTTGCAAATTCGGGAAAAAATTCAAACAAAATTGCAGTTAGAATGCTTGATAAAGTCCGTGTTGTTGGCCGTTCAACTCCTGTTCAGTTATATAATGTTATAGGAATGACTTCAGAATTGACACCTACACAGCTGGAATCTCTGGATATATTCCATGCTGCTCTTGAAAGATATTTTAAACGTGAATTTGTAAGTGCTGGAAAATTATTTTTGCAGTCTTCATCACTTGTCGGAGAAGATTCTACAGCAATCCTTTTTGCAAAACGATGTAAGGAATTTGTTGAAAAAGGTGTTCCAGATAGATGGGACGGAGTTATAAATCTTACTTCTAAATAAATTGAATTATCGTAAATTACTTACACTGAAGTTTTAATAAGCAGGTGTTTTACAAAATATAAAAAAATACCGGCTGGTATTTCTATTATGAAATATTTCAGCCGGTATTTTTATGTATACCTTAGAATTTATCATGCATTGTTATGTGTAATGCATGATAAAAATTTTTTTTAATTGCTCTAATTATCTAAAGATGATAATCAGGAACTGAGATACAAGAACTACTGCAACAAGAGCGATTGGATAAGTAGAAGCGTATGCACCTGCTACTTTTTCTGTTCCTGCTGTAGAAATAAGAGTTCCGAGAGCTGGGGTGGAAGTCATACCACCGCAGATTGAACCAAGATTGTTCAAAAGGTTCAACTTAAGAACGAACTTAGCGAACAGGAATCCGATAATCATTGGAACCAAAGTCATGATAATTCCGTAAATGAAGTATATCCACTGGAAGTACTTAACAAAGCTTGCTCCACCTGCAACACCAGCACCAATTAAAAAGAGCATAAGTCCAAGTTCGCGGAAAACTTTAAGAGTTGCTGTCTGTGGCATAATGCAAATTTTTCCAATTTTCTGGAAGTGTCCAAAAATCAAAGAAAGAATCAGACATCCACCTGTTGTTGTAAGAGAGAAGTTTCCGAATTTGAATGAACCGAAGAATACTCCAAGAACTGCAACAATAGAGAATGCACAGAATCCAAATGGGTCAAGTTCCATTTCCGAACCGTCAAGCTTGCTTGGAGCTTCCGGAGCTGATTCGCTGAGTTTAGCACGTTCAACATCCATATCTGCCTTTGCAAATTTTGGAACAAGCTGAACAAAAAGTACAACACCAACTACACCAAAGAGGTAAGCAATTCCGTGTCCTACAGCAACAATTGCTTCATAGTCGATTGCACCGCCCTGAGTTACTGTTGCTTTTGCAGCAGAGAAGGCTGGTGTTGAAGTAAGGGAACCAGAAAGAAGTCCAACGAGCATTGCAGAAACTTCTTCAAGGTCGCGACCAAATATTTTATTATCAAAGATGATACAAGCGGCACAAGAAAGACCGCCAACAACAATAATTATTACACCGAGCAAAATGTAAGACTTAAAGTTCTTTTTTAAGTCACCAAAGAAGCTTGGACCTGCAATAAAACCAACAGAAGTTACGAATAAAATCAAACCAAGATTTTCAATTATTTTAAGGGCACTTGAAATGTAAGATTTTCCATTAACCATTAACTGACTTGTAAGACCGGTTGCAATGATGTTATTGTCTTTATCTTTAACACTTGCAATATGTGAAAGCCAGCCGGCAACTTCTCCTTCCTGAAGAACTTTTCCATAGAAGAAAGCACCAAAGAGAAGAGCTACGATAAATACTCCCGCAGTTCCCAAAGAAACACCTTTAATAGTGATTCTGCCAAGAAGGTATCCTAATCCAGCGATTAAGAATACACAAAACACTAAAAAACTAATTGTTTTAATTGATAAGATTCCACCAAAAAGAACCATTTTAATACCTCTATCTTCTATTATAGTGATTAATTATGATAACTTCAACAATGCTAAAATGATAAAAAAAAGGCCACTAAAAAAGTGACCTTTTATGATTTAGGGATTATTACAAATCCTAAAAACGGCGAAGTAAAGGCTTTTAGCGTAAGCGGACCTTGACTCGACGTATTTGAACCGCTGACGAGCGAAGCAAGTCTGTCGGTTCGAAATTAGTTTGACACGCAAAGTGCGTATGCAATTTGTCGTGTTCATAACGTTTTAGACGGCAGGCGAAGCCTGTCCGTCTGAAAACGTATTATAATGTAGCTCCAGGGATTTCTTTATCAAATTCAGGATTTCCATGGTGATATGTTGGCAAGATTTTTGGAGAAACAGCGTTGCCTTCAATCTTTGCAGCTTCGCGTTCTTTTTCAAATGCCTTTACATGGTCAAGGTTGAGTTTATCGCTCAATTTGATGTCCTTGAAAATCTTACCAGCTTCAATACCGGCTTCGCGTCCGAATACAACTACGTCCAACAGTGAGTTACCCATAAGACGGTTTGTACCGTGAACACCACCAGATGCTTCACCTGCAACGAGGAGGTTAGCAACGTTAGTGTGACAAGTCTTGTCAATTTCTACACCACCATTCTGATAGTGGAGGGTTGGGTAAACAAGAATTGGTTCCTTGCGGA
>CAMOWQ010000098.1 GCA_946628495.1 uncultured Treponema sp.
GGAAACAATATTAACAAACAAAGAATAAAGTCTCCATCTATAGCAACAACTGTTACCAGCTCAAGTGCAACAAATACAAATGTTTATCTTGCCTACTATGATGAGATAAATGATGAAATTCGATTTAAGTGGGGTATTATTTCAGATTCAGAGAATAATACAACTGGGCGTAGTCAAAATAATCTTCTATATGACTATTATGGTGGTGAAAGTCCAAGCGATGATACATATAAAGATACAGCAAGAAATACAAAATCTCTTACAACTTCAAAAACTGTAAAAAACTTACCGTACACATTGGAATATGTATCGTTAATTGCAGGACAAACAACTGATAAGAAAACATTTGTACCAGGAGCTTCTGGTACAAAATATACTGCAAATACTGCTGTTATGACTCGTGAAAATAAACCAGTATGTGCCGGCCAGTATGTAAGTATTGCAGCTAAATATCAGGGAGGAGATACTTATAATATAGGAACAGAAGAAGAACCTGAAAACTTTACTGATGACCTTGTAGTGGCTGTTTGGTATGATGCGACAAATAATCAGATGCTCTATTCATATAATACGAAACCACAAAAAATAAAAGCTCCAACATATAAGGGAAATAATTATAATACTGTCGATTCTTATTCTCAAAGTGCAACCGGCTGGTCTACTCCTGTAGCAGTATTTGGAGAAGGTAACGGTATTGGAGAATACTGTAAGGTTGCTCTTGATGCAAACGGAAAGATACATATTGCCTGCTACGACAATGCAAATGCCGATGTATGGTATGCATATATTGACAATTATGCTTCTCCTGACAGCGCCAAGACTTGTATTGTTGATTCATATGGAATTGTAGGTACAGAGTTAAGCCTCGATGTTGCTCTTAAAGATGGTAAACCAGTTCCTTATATAAGCTACTATGGAAGCAGTTGTGCCCGTCCTAAGGTTGCATATTGGGCAAGCGAAACTTCTATTGCCTCAGCTACAGACTTATACGGAGCAATAGAAGAAGCTGCAACTGGTAACTGGGAAACAAGCGTTATTCCAAGCCTAAGTAAAATTTCTATGGATCACATAAATGTTGGTGTATGGAAAGATTCTTCTGGAAATCTTACATATTCAACAACAAATGGCCATGCACCAGATTCTGGAGGAACCCTGGGAACTAATTCTACAGGAACAGACAACGGTATGATTTACGGTAATGGTTCTATGAACCCAATTCTCGGCTACGCCATAACAAAAGGTGCAGGTGGTTATATCGAAACTGCCCAGATGAAGTAATCCATAATTCAGGCTTACAAACAAAATCCCCTGACTGTTATTTTTCACAGCCAGGGGATTTTGTTTTAGGTTCCAGCTTTGGAAAAAGAATAAACTGTTTAATTTATGCTTTTAAGTTCTTTCTGCAGCTCTAAAACTTGCTCAAGCGGCAATTTTACACATTTTGCAATTATTTCAGGTGCAATACCTTCTTTTAAAAATTCCTTTGTATCTTCAATTGCTTTATTCTGTTCGCCTTGTAGCAGCCCCTGCTGTATTCCCTGCTGAATACCTTGCTGAATACCTTGCTGTATTCCCTGCTGAATACCCTGTTTTTCACCAGAGGCATATCCTTGCTTTTCGCCGATAGAGAATCCTTCTTTGTAGCCGTTTTTTCTTGCCTGATTTCTAATTGTATTTGCTGTGAGTTCGGCATCTATAAAATCCCGTTCACGGCGCCATTCGGCATCGCTTTGACTTATACTGCTAAGTGAGTTCTGTGCGTACATAAGGCCCTCCTCAGACTGGACAAGTTTTTTTATATATTCAATCTTGTCTTTGCGGTCTGCATATAAAAAGAATTTACCCCATCTTTGTCCATGTGTCAAATTTTCAACCGGTTCGTCCGGTAATTCTGCAATTTTGGGAAGTTCGAGAAAAATTATGTTCATTCGTGCTGACTTCAATTTTTTACCATTTTCCAAACGCATTTCGTAGGCAAGAACAGCATCTTCTTCTGTGTTGTCGTAGATAAAATTCAACACTGAAATCATAAATGCCTGAGGAACGTCATCCCAATCTGTACCGCGTTTTACAAAATGATTGAGCAGGTGTGCAACATGGTATTCTGACCGGTTATCAAACGAATTATGGCTGTTTATGCCCTGCATTTCAATGTTCAGAATTTTGTTTTCTTCGTCAATCCTGCATGTTACGTCAAAAATTGCCTGCTTGTCTTTTTCGGATTCAATCGGGATTTCATTTTTGTCTACTTCAACATTTGTTACGGTCTTTTCAAAAATTGCACTTAAAAATGCTGCAAGTGCTTTTTGAGAATCTTCTGTCCGCTGAGTAAATAGTGATTTAAAAATCGGATCCAGCCGCGGGTTCAAAAGTGCATCCGGCGACGGCCGTAATGTAGAAGTCTGGATACCTCTTTGAGTTTGTGTACCAGTTTGAGTCTGAGACTCTGTTTGAGATTCTGTCTTTTCTTTAATCATATACTTAATATTGCTTTAAAATGTTTTTTTAGGAGTAAAAATGTGAAGGAATACTATAAATTATTGTTATATATATTTTTTTCTGATATTGCTTTTAATAAAATCATTACGGTAAATATGCTCTATTCACAATCTTTTCTTCATTTCTAAAAAAGAATAAACCATGATAAAAAGTCTGCCGATAAATAACTGAAAATCTGTAAAGCCGGGCGTTTTGTCTGATTTTATAATTTTTTATACTGAGGAATCTGATTTTATGAGTTTTAAGGAAATATTGCCGATAGCGATTGCGGTTTTGAAAGATTTCAGGGTGATTGGCACCGTACTTGCCATGCTTTTTGTTATTTCGTTTGCAAATTACATCATCAGATATAAAAAAAAGCCGCCAAAGCCTAAAGTAAAAAAAGCAAAGGCAGCTCCTGCGCCTAAACCTGAGCCGAAAAAAGAAGAAGGGGGAGAAAATGAAAATGGAGCTGAAGGTGAATAAAATGTTTGGTTGTTTTACAAAAAGACTTTTACCGCTTGCACTGTTTCTTTTTTTTACGTCAGGTATTTCATTTTTATGTGCTCAGGAAACAGAAGTCCTCTTTCAATTTCGTGATGCAGAGGGAGATTCAAACAGTTACATCTCTACTGTAAATGAGCAGGTTTTTCTAAACGGGGTTCTTACTCACAAAGCCGAAATCATCAACAGAATTTCTTCCACTGTTATTGACGTACAGAATGACGGCGCACAGATAAATGCTTCTTATATGACCACCGAAAATACCGTAATGGCAGGTTTTGGTAACAAACTTTCGTGGGGCGATGAAAATTTCAGCAGTTTTATACGTTCAAAAAACGGCATGATAGATATCGACGATAAAACTCTTTATCCTACTGTGCGGAATGTGCCTGTTTTTCCTGATTATCCTGTTAAAAAAGGGGAAGGCTGGCAGGCAGAAGGCCGCGAAGTTCATGATTTGCGTTCTCTTTCACATACGCCAGACCTTACTATAATTCCTTTTAAGGCAAACTATGTGTATAAAGGCGACATTACAAAAGACGGAACTCTTTTTAATATAATCGAAGTTTCTTACAGTTTTAATTTTCGTAATGATGTAGAAGAAATCCTTAATGGTAACGAGCTGCTTTCGTCATCAGGCTATTCAAAACAGACTTTGTACTGGGATAATCACCGCGGAATTCTTGACCATTATGATGAGGAATTTCAGATAAAAGTTCAGGATGTACGCCGCAACACCTACGTTTTTCAGGGCTCTGCCAATGCAATTGTTACCGAATATAAATCGCTTAATGATGATGATAATGTAAGGCGTCTTCAAAAATCTGTAGACGATTTGCAGCTTGAAAACGTGCTTATTAAAAAAGGCGACAAAGGGCTTACAATCAGCCTTGAAAATATTCAGTTTGAGCCGGATTCTTCTGTTTTGCTTGCCGAAGAAAAACTTAAACTCGAAAAAATCGCAGCCATCTTAAAGAATTTTTCCAACGATTTGCTGATTACCGGGCACTGTGCCGACAGGGGAACTCAAGCCGCACAGCAGCGTATTTCCGAAGAACGTGCCGATGCAGTTGCAAATTATCTCGAAAAAATTGGGGTTCGCGATGAATATCATATCTTTACTCAGGGAAAAGGCGCTTCTGAACCCGTTGCGCCGAATGTTACCGAAGAGGGCAGACGGAAAAACCGTCGTGTCGAAATCATCATAATGGATTAGAAATGAAAAAACTTTTATCGCTTCTTACAGCCGTATTTTTCTCGTTGTTTGCCGTGTGTTCGCTGTATGCACAGAGTCTTCCAGATGAATTGAGCGGCTTGTGGGAAGGCGATGACCGTTTTATTTTTTTTGATGATGCGAATCCTGGTGAACTGGTAATTGTTCTTAAAACATATTACGGCTGGTATTTAAATAGGGCTTCTGAACCGGAATCCTATGCCGAATCTTTTCCCCGCGACCGTAACACTGCAAATACAAAAGTTCCCGAACACGTTTTGTTCACGCTTGAAACTCTTAATTCTACCAATACGTGGGAAATGAAAATCGATTATTCAAAACATGAACAGAAATTCATTCCGTTTGCACTGATTGATGATAAAATTTATCTTGATTTTTATGTTCACAACGGCGAATCCTGGTATGGAAATGCAAGTTCTCAGGGTTTTACTCTTGATTATCATCCTGTTGACGAAAATATTGGAACTTTAATTTTTGACGGCGACAAATATTTTGATATACGTTACTGGCTGACTGATATGGAACTATGCAGCGACAAGGCGTTTTTTTCTTATGAAGGAAAAGAATATAGTGTCTTAAAACATGTTGTTTCTGCCGGACATCTTTATACCTGTGCACGTGGCCGCAGTAAAGTTGTACGTAATATTGTTCCTCCTGTTTTATATAACGAAGAAGATTTTATTTATAACAGTGATAAAACGGTTCTTGTAAATGTAAAGTCTGTAAAACCTTATTTGAAAAAGGTTCAGGATAAAAAAACTGTTGAACAGCTTATGCAGCTTGTTCAGTTGAATAATTCGCGCAGAAAGCCTGATCCGGCTCCTCTTTTTCCTGTTCCAGATTTAGGCGAACGGCAGCAGCCTATAAACTGGCGGGCAAAGGGACTTCCAGAAAATTTTGGTGAATAATTTATTCTATTCTGTACTCTATATAACGAAAACGTTTTTCCTGTACGGCATTTTTAATTTCCTTTTCGTTTTTATTAAGGGATGAATTTCCTGTCTTTACTTCAATAAGCACAATTTCATCGACAGCGCCTTTTTCTGCAAGTCCTGAAAATCCTATAAAGTCTACGGGTTTTCCGATAAACCTTACGTCCGACGGATTGCATGGAAAATCTTTTAAAAATGGTGCAATCTGTTCTGACATCTGCCCGGTAATTACCGAACGTGAACGTTTTACTGCATCAGCGCGCTCTTCTTTTATTTTTTTAGACATGCGTAATTTTTCGGTAAGTCTGCCAATTAAAAAAAATACTGCACATAGAATAACTGCAAGAAAAAACAGAGCAAAAATTTCGCCTGCTGTTCTTCCCTTAAAAATCGATTCAAAAAAACTCATATATTAATTATATCAAAAACAGACTGTTTATTCTAAAGATTTTTACAGGTCTTTTTTTAGACTTTTTATTTATACTGAGCATGTTTCGCCACAAGAATTTTCCTTTTTTTATATACAGGCATTTTAATAGTTCAGAGGTAATTTCTGTTATGTCACTGTGTGTCCAGCAATCACGCCCGAATTTCTTTATGGAATTCCAGCGGGATAATTGTCTAAGTTCTTCTTCGAGAGTTTCTTTTGTGTAGAAATTTTTGTATTTTTTTACAAGATTTAATGCCGTTTCCCAGTCGCTTAAAATCATATTTTTTTTCGGATTACAATTGTCGCAGCCGCTGCAATAGGCCTGTTCTGCTCCAAGTGCATCAAGAAGAACCTGCCGGCGGCAATTTTTTGTTTCAGCAAAGATTTTCATTGAATACTGACGGCTTTGTTTTCCATATAATTCAAAATCAGCAGAATCCTGCGGACTCCATAATAAAATTGCCTTTGCTGTTTCTCCGTTACGACCTCCACGCCCTGCTTCCTGAATATAAGCTTCTGCCGTAAGTGAAGGTGCAAGATGTACTACAGTTTTGATGTCTTTTTTATCTACGCCCATGCCATAGGCACAGGTTGCACATAATATTCCGTCTTTGCTTTCGTAAAACCATTTTTCTGTATCTTCCTTTTCGTCTTTTTCTAAGCCTGCATGATAAAATCTTGCTTTTTGATTTCCAAAAAATACGTTGATTTCTCTTGCCATATCTTCGGCTTTATGCCTTGTGCCGCAGAAAACAATCATAGGCTTATCTTCGTCAACTGTAAGTTCAAGGACTTTCTTCTTTTTTGCTGCCGCTTTTATTACATAATAATGAATATTCGGTCTGTCGCTTTCGCTTCTTACAATGTGTGCCTGACCTTCAAAAAGAATCTGAGAAACGTTTTCCAGAACTTCAGGCGATGCCGTTGCCGTAAAGGCTGTTATAATCGGTGCATTAAGTTTTTTGATTATGTGTCCTGTTTCAAGATAGGCTTTTCGAAATGTGTTGCCCCATTCACTTACGGTGTGTGCCTCGTCAATTGCAATGTGTTTTATTCTGTACGTGCAGAGTTTTTCAAGAAGCCTGTCTGAGGCAAGAACTTCGGGATTGGCAAGTATGATTTTTGCGCCGTTGTTTATTTTTTCAAAAAGAATGTTCCGTTCTTCTTCAGTCTGTCCTCCGCGGAATACAACACATTCAAGACCTGCTTCCTGCATTCTTCGCTGCTGGTCTGTCATTAATGCAAGCAGCGGATAAATTATGAGTGTCGGTCCGTCTAAAAGCATTGCAGGAATCTGAAAACACAGTGATTTTCCAGCTCCCGTCGGCAAAAGTACAATCTGCCTGCCCATGCAGAAAGAATCTCTGTTTTCATTTTTGTAGGCTTTTTTTTCTTCTTCGGACATCTGCTGTTCAAGTTTTGAATATTCGTATGCTTCAAGTATGTTTGAAATAACAAGCCTTTGCCACGGAAAAAGATATTTTATTCCAAAATGAGACAATGCAGTTTCTTCAACAATGTCTGATTCTGTTGTGTATTTTTCATTTTCCATACAATAATATTGCACGAAAATATTTAAAAAGGAGTTTTTCTAGGTTCAATTCCAGGAATTTTCATGCTTTCGCAGCAAATTGTCGTGCATTTTACATCGCAGCATGCTGCAATTCGGCTTTCGAACCACCAGGCAAACATTTTCATTTTAGAATCTGTTATGACTTCATTTCCATTGTAATCAACTGCTGTCTGTGGATTTGCAGAAAACATTGCGCTTGCTGAAAGTCTGTTTATGCTTTTAATTCTGTTTGAAATTGAAAAATATGTCTGTTCTGCGCTGCTTCCCTTTACATGTGTCTGTTTGCCCGGAAAACTGAAATCAAGGCCTGCTGTAATTATTTCTTTTGCCCCGCAATAATATGCAAAATTCCATGCAACGGATGCAACGGTTCCTCCGGTTCCAAGGTCTGGAAGTTTTTTGTTTATAGCTTTTTCAAATTCCTTTGCAATCGGAAACTGCGAAGCCATCAGCCTTATTTCCCTGCATTCAAAGCGGAAAACTGCGGGATAAGCGCTTATGTCTGTTATGAGTATGCTTTCTGGGGCTTTAAGGCCTGCTATGTGTCTGTATGCCCAGAATTGTGGATCTGATAAAATGATGAAGTCCGGATTAATTTCGTTTTTCAAAAGAATGTGAAGCGAAGTTTCAACGCAGATTAATTTTGCATTTTCTCCTGCCATAATTTTTTTTATTTCAGGAATTGCTTTCTGTAAAGATGGACCTGCCGCTGCAAGGATAAAAGGACTTTTGCTTTGTTTCATGCATCCTTCGTATTCCGAAATGTCTTTTAATATTTCAAGCTGGCATTTGTTATGTTCGGAATTTGTTTTCCACAATTTGCCGAATTTTTTAAGTGTTGCAGCATTTATTTCATTTTTCTTAAGGTTTCGTTTTATAAGTGTCCGAAGCGTTTCAAAATATTCGTCTGCGTGGTTTGTAAATGCATTAAAATCAAAAAAATAACAGTCTGAAACTCCTTCGTTACCCATATTAATTCTGTCAGCTGGTTCTAAAAGCGAAAATACAGACTGAGGAGGACATTCAATTACAATTATAAGCTGTTGTACTTTGAAAACTTCCGTCCAGTCAAGGAAAAGCAAGGAAGTAAAAAAATAGTATGGATCGGGTTCAATAACAACCAGTTTTTTATCTGTTACGGCATATTTTTTTGCCCATTCAATTACATGATATCCAAGTCCGAAACCCAAAAAAACAGAAGTTCCTTTTGCAGAAACATCGTTCTGATTTATTGCATTTTGAGCTTCCCGTTCAGGATTATAGGATGAATGCAGGCGAATCTGTTTGCCGTGCTGAATTTCGCTTGCCGTCAGTTTTCCATTTTTTGCCATTTCAATCTGCCAGAACGGAAACGGCTTACTGCCAAACTGCACGTCATTGTTTTTAAGTTCCGTTATTATGCCTGAATACATTTCTGCAAGGGCTGGAAACCGGTCGGTAAAGTTTTTTATGTTTTTTTCAAAAAGAGTCTTGTCATTTAAGATAGAGTTCAATTGTCATGTTCTCCGTAAACGGTGTGCCTGCAGGTGGCTGTTGTTCTGTTACCCAGCCGCTTCCGTTTATTACAAGATTGATGTCTTTTCTTTCAAAAAGAGGCATAAGTTCTTTTACAGAAAAGCCTGTAAAATCTGGAATTGTTTCTTCTATCTTAACTTCCGGTGAAGAGGTAATTGTAATGCGTCCGTTGTGTTCAAGTGATGCAGCTCCGCCCCTGCTCATTCCAAGATGGTCTATGATTGTGTCGGCTGCTTTTGCAATTACAGGTGCAACAATTCTTCCTGCGTAGGTTTCGCCCTTTGCCTTTACTACAACAATGTAAAGAATAATCTGTGGGTCTTCAATCGGGAAAATTGCAATACAGTTAGAAAGAAAGTCTGTAGTACTGTAGCCGCCGTGTTCAGCAATCTGTGCAGTTCCTGTTTTTACGCCAATAGAAA
>CAMOWQ010000099.1 GCA_946628495.1 uncultured Treponema sp.
CGCCGCAAAGCGGCATTAAATAGTTTCTTTGCAACAAAAAACGTGTAGCACATTAGTGTGCGGTTTTGAAGCACGAGGTCGTGACTGGAAGCCAATTTTTTTGTAATAGTATTTTATAATACAGAAGCCTTTTGTTTGCTTTGTCGAGCGGCAGGGCAAACGCATTATAAATACAGGCATACACAAAAAATCGCTGCCAGTCAAAAAACAGATTTTCAAAATCGAGCGAATATTCGCTCTACATGCTTGAGTGCCCTGAAACTATTGAAGTTTGCCGCGTGAGCAGCAACCTATATAGTTACAAGGCAAACTGGCGTGTAGCACGCTAGCGTGCGGTTTTGAAAAATAAGCCTCGACCGGTAGCATTTTTCTTTTGGTGTATTCATATTTATAATGCGTTTGCCCTGTGTCGAGCGGTTGACATTTTTGAATAGTTTGTGTATATTTTCAAAACTATTATTATTTTGTGAATATTGTTTGAGTAGAAGGAAGGAAATAGAAAATGTCTAGAATGTGTGATATCTGTGGAAAAGGTGTTATGTCAGGAAACAAAGTAAGTAAATCTCATAGACATACACGCAGAACTTGGAGACCAAATCTTCTTAAAATTAAGGCTCAGTTTGATGGTACAACTAGAACAATTAATATTTGTACACGCTGTCTTAAAAGAGGTTTCGTAGACAAGAAAGTATCTGTTCCAAAGACAGAAACTGTAGCTCAGAACTAAATTATAATAAAACCATAATTTTGGAGCGAAAGCGGTATCTCTGGATACCGTTTTTTTTATGCCTGTTTGAGGTTTTTTGAGCTTTATTATAAAATGTATTTATGAAGTTCACATTTCTTGGTACCGGTACAAGCAACGGTATTCCTGTAATTGCGTGTGATTGTAAAGTTTGCCGTTCTCTCAATAAAAAAGATAAACGAAACCGATGTTCAGCGTACGTCGTTACAGAGGATAATCATTATATTTTGATTGATATTGGCCCTGAATTTAGAATTCAGGCATTGAAGTACGATGTAAAAAAAGTTACCGAAGTTCTTTTAACGCACGCTCATGCAGATCATTTACATGGAATAGATGATTTAAGGACATTCAGTTGTGAAATGTGGAAAGTTCCTGAAGATCCTGTAAGTCTTGAAAAATTTAATGCTGCTGCAATTCCGATTTATACAAATAAAAATACATTAGAAGATTTAAAGCTGCGGTTTGGATATTTTTTCAATACGGTTGTTGAAGGCGGCGGTCATGCAAAAGTTGAACTAAAAAATGCTGATGGAAAATTTAATATAGGTTCCGTTGAAGTAACTCCTATTCCTATGATGCACGGGCATCTTGAAACCGTCGGCTGGGTTTTGACAGAAACGGTGAACTGCAATAAAAATACTGACGGCAACAATGCCTGTACGGAACGCCGTTCAATTGCCTATCTTACAGACTGTAGTTTTATCAGCGACGAATCTATAGAATTGATTCATAAAAACTGCGGAAAACTTGTTCATCTTGTAATAGATGCTCTTAGAATAAAAGAACATTCCACTCATTTTAATTATTTGCAGGCAATGGCGGCTGCAGAAAAAATTGGTGCGGAACATGTCTGGTTTACTCATATGACGCATAATTCAAGTCACCGCGAATACAAGGCGTACGTTAAGGCTCATTTGAAGGAGTTTCCGGGCCTTTTGAAGTGTAAGTCTGTTGGACCTGCATGGGATGGCTTGAAAATTCACTGTTAGTTAAATGATCTTTTTGAGTTTGCCTGACACCCGAGCGTGGAGCGGCTTTAGTCCACCGCTTGCGGGGGATGAGCGTTAGTGAACCGCGGAAGGCGAATTGGTGTTAATACTCGTGCCAAATCTTCCCTAAATTAAAAAATTTCAATAAAATATAGCAATTTCAAAATTATTTTACCGGAATCAGGAGGTAAAATTGAACACTGCTTCTCTGCTGTTACAGCAATTAATCAATGGTCTTTCGCTTGGTGCAATTTATGCTTTGATTGCACTTGGGTACACGATGGTTTATGGTATCGTAAAGTTAATCAACTTTGCCCACGGCGATATTATGATGATGGGTGCTTATGCAGGTTATTTTGTATTGGTGACGATGTGTAAGGACAGTTCAGGAAACAGCTATACGGTTACTGCTTCTGCTTTAGTCGTCGCATTTTTTGTTGCAATGGTGTTTTGTGCCCTTCTTTCTCTTGTGATTGAACGGTTTGCCTACAGGCCTTTGCGAAATGCACCCCGCTTGAATTCCCTTATTACTGCAATTGCCGTAGAACTTATTCTTCAGAATGTAATGCGTGTTCTTCCGTTTGTCGGTCCGAATCCGCGTCAGTTCCCGACAATGCCTTTGAAAAATTTTGAAATTGGCGGTGGAGTTTCTATTTCAAACCTTCAGATGATTGTAATTCTTTCTTCTGCGGTTCTTATGCTTGTTTTGAATTTCATTGTAAATTATACAAAAACCGGTAAGGCAATGCGTGCCGTTTCCTTTGATATGGGGGCTGCAAGTCTTATGGGTATAAGCGTAAATAAAACGATTGCAATCACTTTTGTAATCGGTTCAATTCTTGCAGGTGCGGGTGGAGTTTTGTATGCAACTGCGTATCCGCAGATTGAGCCGACTATGGGTTATATGCCTGGCCTTAAAGCGTTTGTTGCAGCGGTTCTTGGAGGAATTGGTTCTATTCCAGGAGCGATGGTTGGCGGCGTTCTTCTTGGTGTTGCAGAAACTCTTACAAAAGGATTTATTTCTTCTCAGTATGCGGATGCAATTTCTTTTGCAATTTTGATTGTCATTCTTCTGGTAAAACCTACGGGAATTTTCGGAAAGAAACGTACGGTAAAAGTTTAAGGTTAGGGAGGAATGTGAGATGAAAAACAAAGTTTTAAGAAATATGCTTATTCCCGGAGCGGTTGCAGTTCTTGCAGTTTTAGTTCCTTCTATTCTTATTAAGTTTGAAATTATAAATGCATATACGGCTCAGATTCTTACTCTTGCCGGTATAAATGCAATTATGGCTATAAGCGTAAATATCATCTGCGGTATTACGGGGCAGCTTTCACTTGGTCAGGCTGGTTTTATGGCAATCGGCTGTTACGGAACAATCCTGCTTACTCAGAATTGTAATATTCCGCTTCCGTTGAGTATTATTCTTGCGGCTGTTATTACTGCTTTTTTTGGATTTTTAATAGGATTTCCAACTCTTAAACTGGACGGGGACTATCTTGCAATTGTAACGCTCGGTTTTGGAGAGATTATTCGTGTTGTTCTTGTAAACCTAAAATCGCTTACGGGCGGTCCTAACGGTAAACAGTTTACGACTATTCTTGGATTTGCACCTACGCTTGCTTTTGCGGTAATAATGGGAAGTCTTGCGGTAATAATAATTCTTATTCAGAATTTTATCCGTTCTACATACGGACGTGCCATTCTTGCCGTGCGCGAAGATGAAATTGCAGCTAATTCTTCGGGAATTGCAGTTTTTAAGTACAAGATGATTGGTTTTGTAATTGCATCGTTCGTTGCTGGAATTGGCGGCGGTCTTTATGTTTCTCTTATCGGTTTTGTAAAGCCGGAACAGGCATCTTTTAATAATTCAATCAATTATCTGATTTATGTCGTTCTTGGTGGAATGGGCTCAACTACAGGTTCTGTCCTTTCTGCATTTGTACTTACATATCTTCAGGAATTCCTGCGTTTCTTAAAGAATTTCCGTCTTTTGATTTATCCGTTAATTCTGATTGCGGTAATGCTTTTCAGGCCGCAGGGATTGCTCGGTTATAAAGAAGCTTCTTTTGTTAAGGCTTTTGACTGGGTAAAAGACGGTGGGTTTAAGAAATTGTTTGCAAAGCTTTTTCAGAAGAAAGAAATGAAATCTAGCGGGGAAGGTAAATAGTATGAGTGAAGAAAGAAAAACCGTATTAAAGGCTTCTGAAATTTCGATTGTGTTTGGCGGACTTACTGCTGTAAGTAATTTTTCCTGCGATTTAAAGGAAGGTGAACTTATAGGACTTATTGGACCAAACGGAGCTGGAAAAACTACTATTTTTAATATGCTGAGTGGTGTTTATACGCCGACTTCGGGACAGATTATTTTTAATGATAAGAGTGGAAAACTTCATATAATCAACAAAAAATCTCCTGCACAGCTTAATAAGCTTGGAATTGCACGAACGTTTCAGAATATCAGGTTGTTTGGAAATCTTAGTGTTGCAGATAATGTTCGGATTGCATTGCATAATCAGAGAATTTCTAATCCGATTGATGTGCTTTTTAGGACTCCAAGATTCCGTCGCGATGAAAGATTGATGGATCAGAAAGTTGATGAACTTTTGTCTATTTTGAAAATTCAGGATAAGAAGGATGAATTTGCAAGAAATCTTCCTTATGGTGAACAGCGCAAACTCGAAATTGCACGTGCATTGGCGTCAAATCCGGAACTTCTTTTGCTTGATGAACCGGCAGCAGGTATGAATCCGCAGGAAACTGATGAACTTGCAAAAATGATTCAGCTTATCCGCAAGGAATTCAATCTTACTGTTCTTTTGATTGAACATGATATGAAATTTGTAATGGGCATTTGTGAAAGAATTATGGTTCTTGATTACGGTCGTATTATTGCAGAAGGCGGTCCTGATGAAATAAAGACGAATCCTCAGGTAATCAAGGCATATCTTGGAAACGATGCCGAATCAATATAGCGCAGGAGGTCTTGAAAATGTTAAGAGTTGAAAATTTAAGCGTAAATTACGGGGCAATCCGCGCGTTAAAAAACATATCGTTCAGCGTAGAAAAAGGCGAAATCATCACGCTTATCGGGTCGAACGGAGCTGGAAAAACTACGACTCTCCATTCAATTTCGAATCTTATAAAGAAAACAAGTGGAAAAGTTTTGTTTAAAGGTGAAGACATTACGAATGTTGCCGCAGATAAAATTGTTGCAAAGCATCTTATTCAGGTTCCGGAAGGACGAAGAATTTTCCACAATCTTACGGTAAAAGAAAATCTGGAACTTGGTGCGTTTTTGCGTAATGATAAAAAAGGCATTTCGGAAGATATGGAAAGGGTTTTTGGATATTTCCCGAGAATGAAAGAAAGATTAAAGCAGAATGCCGGAACTTTGTCTGGTGGAGAACTTCAGATGCTTGCAATGGGACGTGCCCTTATGGCTTCTCCTGAAATTCTTCTTCTGGATGAACCGTCTATGGGACTTGCTCCTATTTTTGTTGATGAAATCTTTGAAATCATCAAACAGATTAATAAAGACGGTACGACAATTCTTCTTGTAGAACAAAATGCATTTAAAGCTTTGTCAATTGCGGACAGAGGGTATATACTTGAAACAGGTGAAATCATAAAAGAAGGTAACGCACAGGATTTGATTAAAGATCCTGCCGTTAAATCTGCATATTTAGGCGGCTAAACTGCGCGTTTTATCTGGAGGTTATAAAATGATTATTCGAACTGTAATGACAAAAAATCCCATCTGCGTAATGGAAAATACATCTGTAACGGAAGCAAAGCAGATAATGAATGATAATAAAATCAGCAAGCTTCCAGTTTTGAATTCTTCAAAAAAACTTGTAGGAATCATAACAAAAAATGATATTGCAAAGGTTTCTCCATCTGAAGCAACAACTTTGGATATGTATGAAATCAGTTCTTTGCTTGCAAAACTTACCTGCGCAAAATTCATGACTAAAAAGGTTATTACGATTCCAGAAACAGAAGTTGTAGAAGAAGCTGCAAGAATTATGGCAGATAAAAACATTGGTTGTCTGCCTGTCGTAAAGGATGATATTGTTGTCGGTATTGTAACCGAAAGTGATTTGTTCAGCCTGTTTGTTTCTATGTTTGGTGCAAGGGAAAACGGTGTTCGTGCCAACTTTAGTCAGCCGGACAAACCTGGTGAGCTTGCGAAAATTCTTGGAAAAATTGCAGAGGCAAAAGGAAATATCATTTCTCTTGTAACAAGGGAATCTGATGAACCTGAACAGCGTCGTGTTACTCTTAAAGTTGCAGGCATTGATTTGGGAGCGCTGGAATCAATCCTAAAAGAATGCGGTTCTGCAATTATTGATATACGTTCTATATAATCATAATCAATAAATAATCGATAAACGTTGTCGTTTTTTTTATTTATAAGAGTCTGTCTGCTGCTAAATTGTGGTAAAGACAGACTTTTTTTTATTATAAAGGCTGAAATTTCTTGCTTTAGTCGAATCAATTTATTAAATTTTATCAGATGAATTTTGATACTTTAATTGAAATTACTGAATATATAAAAACTCAAAACTCAGTTTTTTATCTTGAGGATTTGCAGAAGTATTTGCGAAAAAAGGGATGCAGAGCATCAAAAGATGATTTAAAGGAATGCCTGTATTCATTTGACAGCGTTTTTCCTCTTGTAAATGGAGGGTTTATTTCGCGAGCAGCTGTTTTTACAAATAAGTATTTTAGTTTTCAGCCTTCGAAAGAAGAAGTAGAAAAGGGCAGTTTTGTTATCGGACACAGATGTATGCCCTTCGTAAATTCCGAGGTTCCGCCTGACAGTATTGTTGTAACGAATGACGGTAAAGTTTTGGATAGTCATCCGCAAACGTATTCATTAAATCTTGCTTTTGATGTTTTTGCTTTGTATGGTGAAGGTTATGTTATTCCTTATGTTTTTAATGATAAGGCAAACGACAAAATAAAAATTGCTTCAATAAATAAAGTTCCTCCGCGTTATATAGATTTAACTTCGTGGCCGCTGGATGCATTGTGTCCTGACGGAAAATTTAATTATGGCGACCGTGTTTTGTGTCGTGTTATGGATTGGGGGCGCGGTGTTGTAGAGATGACAGTTCTTCGCGGTCCAAAATCGTTGTATGAAATTTC
The DNA here is from genome assembly GCA_946628495.1 of uncultured Treponema sp. Taxonomy (GTDB): domain Bacteria; phylum Spirochaetota; class Spirochaetia; order Treponematales; family Treponemataceae; genus Treponema_D. The sequence continues at coordinate 6,890 of CAMOWQ010000099.1, forward strand.
TGAAGAAGATTGTGAACGCGATCAGTGGTTTATTGATTTTGAAGAAGCCATGCTTGCAAATTTTGATAAGAATGGACCTGGTGAATCGATTGAACAGCAGCTTGCATTTTTATTTCTTGAAAATAATCATCTTATGACGAAAAATTGCGGTTCTGTAGAAGAATTTTTGATGCATACTAAAAAGCTTAGCTTTAAGCCGTATGGAGTTGAATCGCGAATCTGGCGTTCAGATGAAGAAATTCCTTTTGTTGGAAAATGGACGGAAGAAACTGCATTTGAAAAAATTTATACTAAGGTAACTACAATTCTTTCGGCAAATATTCTGGATTTTTACCTTACGGATGCCATATATGATGAAATCGTAAATAATAAACCAGTTGATTATAGTGCAATACTTAAAAAAATGATTCCGGCAGATTTGAATATTTCTGCTCCTGAACAAAAGATTGTTCTGTTGCACTTTAAAAAACGGCATGATATACTTATTTCTAAATATAATGAGTACGAAGATTATCCTCTTGCCGATTTAAGGCATAGGATTATGATTCTTTTTTCAAAAGCCAGCAGTCTTTTAACTTCAATAGCTCTAAAATGTAATAATCTTGAAAAATTTCCACAGCAGGAGCTTACGATTTTGTTTCAATTATTTGTGCATATTTCGCATATAATTGATGAATTTGCAAATGAGTGTTTAAAAGATAAAATTCCGGTTGATGATATTTATTTGTCTCTAGAAGGAATGGAAGAAACTTTCGAAGAAGTAAGTTATGTTCTGCATGAGGCAATGAGAAGATATAAAAAAAATCCTACTAATCAATAAGGTTTTAGGAAAATACCAGAATAGACCTGGATGGGGGTAAATAAATGGAGAATGTTGTAAATCTGCCAGAAATGATTCACAGAGGCGGTATTTTTAAGGATGTTGAAGGTTCTACACCGCAGGAAGTTTTTGCAAATGTATGTAAAATGATGAGTTTTCCCGATGGAATGACATCAGAACAGGTGTATAATGCTTTGTGCGCACGGGAAGAGGTATTGAGTACTGCTGTAGGTAATGGAATTGCACTTCCTCATGCAAGGGCTCCAATTGTAAAAGATGAAAACGAACAGAGAATTTGTGTTGTTTATCTTAAGAACCCTATTGATATGTCAGCTCCTGATGAGCGTTCTGTTTATGTTATGTTTATTCTGTTAACACAAAATTCACAGACTCATATCAAAGTACTTTCGGAACTGGCAGCTTTGTTTTCGAATGTAAATTTCAGACGTGTTCTTGAAACTCGCGCTGATGAACCGGAATTATTCAATATTATTAATGAATTAAATAATTAAAAACTGGACTTTCTTACATTAAATATAGATTAAGAGGTATTATTTATGGACAAAAAAGGTGTTGAGGCAGTTGCTCTTTCAATTCGCAGCTTGTCTATGGACGCAATTCAGAAGGCAAATTCAGGTCATCCTGGACTTCCACTTGGTGCTGCAGAAGCAGCCGCAGTTTTGTATGGCGAAGTAATGAAGCACAATCCTGCTAATTCAAAATGGGCAGACAGAGACCGTTTCGTTCTTTCTGCTGGACACGGTTCTATGTTGCTTTACAGTATTCTTCACTTGGCTGGATACAAAGTAAGCATGGACGATATTAAGAACTTCCGTCAGGTTGGTTCTAAGTGTCCAGGTCACCCAGAGTTTGGTGATACAGACGGTGTTGAATGTACTGGTGGTCCACTTGGACAGGGTGTTTCAATGGCTGTTGGTATGGCAATTGCTGAATCTATGCTCGCTGCAAAATTCAATACACCAAAACACACAATCGTTGACCATTACACATATTCTTTGGTTGGTGAAGGTTGTCTCCAGGAAGGTGTTGCATCTGAAGCTTGTTCTTTGGCTGGTAATCTTAAACTTGGTAAACTTATTGTATTCTACGATCAGAACAAGATTTCTATTGATGGATGCACAGATATTACATTCACTGATGATATTGCTAAACGCTACGAAGCTTACGGCTGGCAGGTTCTTAAAGGTGATATGTATGATGTTGAAGGAATTGTAAAACTTGTTGCAGAAGCTAAAAAATGCAGCGACAAACCTTCTTTGATTATGCT